>JBFWIO010000022.1:0-15598 GCA_050255955.1 Victivallaceae bacterium | reverse complement strand
GGGGGCACCCGCATTGGGGCGGTTTGCCGTCGGAGGATTTCCTGGTCAAGCTCGACCCCTTGCTCGCGGGCTTCCGCGACCGACTCTATACTGAAACTTTTACCGCCGACGTTCCGGTCGGGACGCTCTCGCCGAAATGGGCGGCGAAGCTTGGCTTGCCGGCTTCGGTGGTGGTTTCCGGTGGAGCCTTTGACTGTCACGCCGGAGCGGTCGGGACCAATATCCGGCCCGGCGAAATGGTCAAGGTGATCGGCACCTCCACCTGCGACATCATGGTCGCGCCGGAGCTCAAGCACTGCGTTCGCGGCATCTGCGGTCAGGTCGAGGGTTCGGTGCTTCCCGGCCTCACCGGGCTCGAAGCGGGGCAGAGCGCCTTCGGCGACATCTATTCCTGGTTCAGCCGGTTTTTGAGTTACGGCGGCGAGGTTTCGCTCCGCAAACTCGAAGCCGACGCGGCGGCGCTGCCCGGCAACGACATTCTCACCATCGACTGGTGGAACGGCCGCCGAACGCCGGACGCCAACCAGCATTTGACCGGGGCGCTCTTTGGCCTCAACCTCGGCTCGACCCCGCCGATGGTCTACCGGGCGCTGGCCGAGAGCACCGCCTTTGGGGCGCGCCGGATCGTCGAGCGCTTCCGCGCCGAGAGCGTTCCGGTCGAGAGCATCGTCGCCATCGGCGGCATCGCCAGGAAGTCGCCCTTTGTGATGCAACTCTGCGCCGACGTCCTCAATATGCCGATCCGGGTCACCCGCTCCGAACAGTGCTGCGCCCTCGGGGCGGCGATGTATGCGGCGGCGGCGGCCGGACTCTTCTCCTCGCTCGAAGCGGCGGCGGCGAAGATGAATTCGGGTTTCGACGCGGTCTACAATCCCGACGCCGACCGGGCGGCAGTGCTGGACGGCAAATACCGCCGTTACCTCGCTTTTTCCGATCTGCTCGAAAAGGAGATCATGAAACATGTATAGGGAATTGAAGGAACGCGCGTTTGAAGCCAATCTCGCGCTGCCCCGGCTGGGGCTGGTGATCTACACCTTCGGCAACGTCAGCGCCGCCGACCGCAGACTCGGAGTTTTCGCGATCAAGCCCTCCGGGGTGCCGTATGATCAACTCACCGCCGCCGATATGGTGGTGCTCGACTTCGCGGGGAAGGTGGTCGAGGGGAAACTCCGTCCCTCCAGCGACGCCCCGACCCATGCCGCGCTTTACCGCCATTTCGACGCGCCGGGCGGGATCGTCCATACCCATTCGACCTTTGCCACCGCCTGGGCGCAGGCGCTGCGGCCGATTCCGGTGTACGGCACCACCCACGCCGACCACCTCGCAAGCGAAGTTCCGTGCACCGGACTGATCTCCGACGCGGCGCTGAAGCGCGATTATGAAACCGGCACCGGCGAACTCATCGTCGAAACCTTTCGCCGCCGCGGACTCGACCCCGCCGTCACGCCGATGGTGCTGGTCGGCGGCCACGGCCCCTTTACCTGGGGCGAAGACGCCGATCAGGCGGTCTACCACAGCCGGGTGTTGGAGGAACTCGCCGAAATGGCGCTTCTCACTGAAGCGGTCAATTCCGAAACTCCGGTGCTCAAATCGTCGATCATCCAAAAACACTTCAATCGCAAACATGGAAAAGACGCTTATTATGGACAAAAATAAACTTTACTTTATCACCGGCAGTCAGGATCTCTACGGCGAAGCGGTGTTGCGCACCGTTGCTCGCAACGCTCAGGAGGTGGTCGAAGGGCTCAATTCCTCGCACGCGATCAGCGCCGAAATCGTCTGGCAGCCGACCGTCCGCACCGCCGCTGAAATCATCAACGCGATCCGCGCCGCCAACTGCGACGACGACTGCATCGGGGTGATTTGCTGGATGCACACCTTCAGCCCGGCCAAAATGTGGATCAACGGCCTCAAACTCCTCCAAAAACCCCTGCTTCACTTCGCCACCCAGCACAATCAGCTGCTGCCGTGGGAGTCGATCGACATGGACTTCATGAACCTCAATCAGGCGGCCCATGGCGACCGCGAATTCGGCTACATCTGCACCCGGCTCGACTTGCCGCGTAAGGTGGTGGTCGGCTTCTGGCGCGATCCTGCCGCGCTCGCCGAAATCGACGTCTGGACGCGGGCGGCGGCGGGGTTGCGCGAGGCGAAAACGCTGCGGGTGGCCCGACTTGGCGACAACATGCGCGACGTTGCGGTGACCGAGGGCGACAAGGTTTCGGCCCAGATCGAATTCGGCTTCACGGTCAACACCTACGGCGTCGGAGACGCGGTCGAATTCATCCGTAGCGTTGCCGACCGCGAAGTCGATCAATTGGTCAAGGAGTACGCCGAACTGTACTGCGTCAAGGCAAAATCCGCCGCCGCTGCCGCCGCGATTCGCGAAGCGGCACGGCAGGAGATCGGCTTGCGCGCCTTTCTCGCCTCGGTGGGGGCAAAGGCTTTCACCACTACCTTTGAAGACTTGCATGGGCTCGCTCAACTTCCCGGTCTGGCCGCCCAGCGGCTGATGGCCGACGGATTCGGCTTTGGGGCCGAGGGCGACTGGAAGACCGCCGCGATGCTCCGAATCGCCAAAGTAATGGCCGCCGGCCGCAAGGGCGGCACCAGCTTTATGGAGGATTACACTTACCACCTTGAGGCCGGGCGTGAACGTGTGCTCGGCTCGCACATGCTCGAAGTCTGCCCCTCGATCGCGGCGGGCAAGCCCTCGCTTGAGGTCCACGCGCTCGGCATCGGCGGCAAAGGCGACCCCGCCCGGTTGGTCTTTGATTCTCCCGCCGGGCCGGCGCTCAATGCCTCGCTGATCGATCTCGGCGACCGCTTCCGGCTGATCGTCAATCAGGTCGAAGCGGTCAAGCCGGACCGAAAACTGCCGAAACTCCCGGTGGCACGCACGGTCTGGGTGCCGAAGCCTGACTTCCACACCGGCGTGCGAAGCTGGATTGAAGCGGGCGGAGCTCACCACGCGGTTTATTCGCAGGCGCTCGAAGTCGGCCACCTGATCGACTTCGCCGAGCTCACCGGAATCGAATGCGTGGTCATCGGCTGAAACACACTCCCATCCCGGCACTACTGACTCCAGAAGATGTACCGATGATCGCCCCCCCTCCCCGCCTGACTCGGGCGGTAAAAGCGCGATATCGACATTTACGAGCAACGCGGAAGTCGAACGGGATGCGAAACCATCTGTTTGACATTTGCTCAATACGGTATCGCCTGTGTTGGAACCGAATTCGACCACGCTTAAGCCAGACGAGGCGGACCTGCCCTGAGAGAATGCGGCATATAAGTCGAAGCGGACTTGCGGCGGGGCGCATCTGAAGCGATGACTGGGACTTTGGGGGGATTTCCCCGGAATCAGCGAGGTTCAATTCCACGATTTTCCAGAGCTCGGTCATACAGGCGCCAGCGGCAACTTGTAACTGGGCCTGTCTATAGCGATCTGACTGATAATAGAATGCAAAGAGCGAGCAGTCCGAAAGCACCGCGGTCGAGGGGTAGCCGAGGTCTATATTGGGACCGTCACCGGTCAGCATCGCTTCCGGCGACCAGTTCCGACCGTAGTCAGAGCTGACTTTAAAACGGACACCAAAGGGCTCGATACGATACCCTACGGTCATCAGCAGCCGGCCGTCTGGCAAAACGAGCAGATGCGACGGATAACCGCCCGCGATCGGGTGGGGCTTGCTCCAGCTTTGACCTCCGTCGGTCGAGCGAAGCATAAAAAACCATGATGGCGGAAAATATCCGCCAGCGTGATGCGCTCAAGCTCCGCTTTCCAGTCCGTTTCAAAACGCTTTTCATGTATTTTTTGGGTGAAGAAGGCGAGGCTGGTGAAGAAGTTGATAAGGAGCGACCCGTCGGCGGCTTCGACGACTCCGGTGTCACGGTCATCAAGCGGTCCTCGGCTTAGGATTTGCGGTTGGCTCCAGCTTCTCTCCTCGTCGCGAGAGCGGTACATCATCAGCCTGCCAAATGGATCGACGTGACCGCGGCGGCAACCAGAAGCGACCGCCAACAGTTCGCCGTTTTGGCGACGAATCAGAGTTGGTTAGGCTTGATACGAACAATTATTTACGGTGGCGAAAACGCCATCGGCAATGATTGCGGCGGGATAGGGCTCTCTGCTTTGATTTTTCATCTTGCGTTTCCTTTTTTGGAGGGACTGATTTTTTTGATCATGGCCCGATTGCAATTGCCGGAGGACAGCAAACAGAGTGAACGTTTCCGACGGCGCGATTCGGAGTCCGGAGGAGATTTTTCCGGATGTTGCTGAAAAAAGGCCGATCCATGCAACACCAAAGTTCAAAAGCTGATAAGTTTCGAAGCGATGAAGCGGGCTTGGGCGGCAGCAAACTCCGGCTTGAAATGGACATGGTCGCGGTAGCAGTCCGGCCCGAGCGAAAGCGTGAAGCCGTAAAGGTCTATGGCGACGACTCCCCACGCGGCAGTGACTTCGTCGGCGATGGCGTTGCAGGCAATTACGTCGCGGTTGAAACGTTGAAAAAGCGGACAGCAGAGGCGGTGGGTTTCGTCGTCGACCGGAGTGGTACGCAACCAGACCGGAGTCACTGCGTGTGTGCTGGCAAGCTTGAAAATGGCATTCAGGTTTCGTCGATAGGCGCTGTCAGCAACTTGCCGCTGTCCGCCATAGATTTTAATGTCGTGAAGCCCGCAATTGAGCAGAACAAGGTCGGCTGCCGGAAAAGACTCACGGAGGTAAGCCAAGCAATTGCTGGAATCGCCGCCGTTGGCCTGTCCGCCGCGGTCAAGGTCTCCCGGTGCGGCGTTTTTGCCTTTGCGGTCATAATGGAAGATGCCTTTGGTCAACCGTTCCAGTTCAGGTCCGTAATCGATGGAAATGCTGTCGCCGAGGACGAATAAACGCTTCAAAATCACTTCTCCAAAGTTGTTTTTTTTTCGATGAATTCGATTTCCCGCCAGTAGATACCCCGGCGGTCAGGTGAGATTTTGCCGCTGAATCGCATGCCGCTGTCACTTGAGTCCGGCACAGTCAGCCGGAAGTGGGTGGCACGGACTGTTTTGAGCGGAAATTCCCAGTTGAAGTCGGCAGTTGCGGTTGATGGAATTTCAGCAAGACTACGGTTTTCGACAAGCACCAACGGTGGTCCGGAAGTCGGGATTGCCTCCCATTTTGCCCCGGTCGGCGACATCGCCGTCGAAATGTTGCCGGCGTTGGCGATGTAGCCGCCGTAAATGCGGATTTTTTCCAGCTCGACATCACGTCCGAAGTCGAAGTCGAATATCGTTCGGGCCGGAGTCCGCAAGTTCGGCGTGTCGGCCAGGCTGCCGTCAAAAAGCGGCGCGGCCGTCGCCGTACTCAGGGGACGATGATCGATGCTGACCGCGACCGGCTTGACCAATTGCGCAAGCTCGGTTGATCGCAGATCGGGTTTTGCCGTAGGCGAAACGGCGACATTTCGCAACAGGAAGCGTTTCGCGCCGCGGTCGAGTCCAGTGATCGCGGTTGCCGCCGCCGTTCCGTTAAACTTGGACTGCCAGTTTTCATCGCTGGTAAAGTAATGTTCGCCACTTGCGTCGCGCCAGTTGATCACTGCCCAAATTCCGGTCAGCGATTCGGGCTTGGCGCGGCGGATCCGGAAGACAAGCCGATTCTTGCCGGGGCTGAGCAGTTCGCCCGATTCAATCCGTTTGGGCATACGGCTGTCGTTGAGTTGGGCGATAACCGTTCCGTTGAGCTCAAGTGTACCGGTACCGTGGGCCATCGCGGCAAGTTCGGCGAATTGAACTTGGCCGGTGACTTCGAATTCGCCGGCGATTTCCGCCTCCCCTGCCGGGAACGCGCTGCCTGACCACCCGAGCAGCGATTCGAACGTCCGGCCGGGAGGGATCGCGGTGATTACCGTGGCGGAGGGATAGCGGGACCGAAAATCGGCAGTAACTTCTTCCGGAACAACGAACCGGAGACGTAAATTCAGTTTGCCGGCGTGAGTTAGTGCCGCCGCCGGATAGTCGAATTCAGCAAAGTCGCATCCCCAGGCCGGATATTTTACCACCTGCTCAGGAAAGCCGGGCGAAGGATACTCCAGTCGCCGCGGTCCGGCCGCCACCACCCAGGCTATTTCGCGGAAACCGTAGTTGGCGGCCCGGTTGAGCATCTCAAACACCAGCCATTCACCCCAGACTCCAGGCCGGACGCGGATCAATGGCTCGACCTGGAAAATCAGTTCCGGTGCGGCTTTGGGTGCCGCCGGCCAGATCCATTTGCCGGGATAGGACTGATACTCGGAAAAGATTTCCGCTTTCAGCGGCATTCCGATCATGACCATGAAACAGCAGAACAACAACGGGATTTTCATTTATTATCTCCTGTCGAGAGGTCGAGAAACGGCGGAACTCCCGGCATCCCGGTGGCTATCGGTACGACTTTGCGGCTTGCCGAAACATTCCACTCGGAGGGTATTGAGGAGACCGCTTGTCCGCCGATTTCGCCCTCAACCGCAAGACCGGCGGCAGTGGAATCCGGCTTCAATGTAACTGCAAAGCGCAACGGCGCAGTGATTTTTTCCGGCGGCAGCTTCACCGTCGCGATCCCGCCGGCCCGTCCGGCGATTCGGAAACTTCCGGCGGTTAAAATCCAGTCTCCGGCGCTGAGTATTCGCAGCGTTCCACCGCGGGAGAGATCGTACTCCGGCGAAACGAGTTCGAGCCGGTCCGGACAGGCGATACTTCGCGGCAGCGCATAGCCGCCACCGTTGAGGTTGGCCGATTCCATCCAGATCAGTCCGGTGAATCCGGCGGCGACTGCCGAAGCCGCAGCGGTGCTTTCGATTTTGCGGTCGGCGGCATAAAGGTAAATCGCGGCATATCGGGCTTTCCCGCCGGGAAAACGCTGCCGGTCTTCGGGTGAATAGAGCGCGGCATGTCCCCAGCGGCCGGGCTGGGATTTGTAGACTGCGGCAGAATCAAGCGTGCCGTCGGCGAGCCAGCCGCGCGCATCGCAGAAAGAAGTCAATTCCCCATTATAGTGGACAAAACCGATGATTTCCGTTTTCCCGCCGGCGGCGCGACGCGCTTCGCGAAGGTATTCCCCGACCCATTCGGCACGGAATTTCTGCCAGGCCAGATCATCCGGACGCGGCCGGTTTTCCGTCGGAAGGCGGTTTTGCCGGTTGAAGGCCAGCAGCGCTTCCGGCAGGTAGCCTTGGGTGGCGCTGCGGGGCGGCGAGCCGCGCCGTTCAAAGTCGATTATCACGGCTTCCGGGTCATAATTCCGTACCAGTTCGCGAAATATCTCACTTTTGTAGCGGCGGTACGCCGGGAAATAGAAACTCGGCACCGGCACCGGTGCCGCGGTTCGAACATCGTACTCCCGCAGTTCGGGATGGAGTTCGGTGTAGCGTCCGCGGGAATTCTGCAGTTGGGCGTGTGCCTCTTCGAGCGGGGTAATCCAGATGTAAAGTCTTTGCCCGAGTCGCCGGGTGAAATCCCGCGCTTCGGCGAAAGAGTCGAACTTGCCGTAATCGGCGGCTCCGGACGCATGGTTGCGGATGGTGCTCTGATCTACTTGGGTCGGATAGAGCGCCACGCCGCCGCCGTGGGAACGCCACATAATCACGTCGATGCCGGCCGCGGCCGCTTCATTGATGATTGCGCGAACCCCGGGCGCGCCGAAAACACCGTCTTTGAAAGCATACCAGTCGGAGAACGTCACCGCGGCGACCTGAAGCGGCGCATCAGTGTAACGACCGTAGATCATCCGGGTTTCCGGGCGCCATTGATCGGCGGACGCGATCGCCGCCGCCATTAGGAGCATGGTCTGGAAAAGGATCTTCATTTTACCTCCAACGATTTGGCAACCACCGGGTCTCCGAGGGTGCCGAGGGTGAGACCTCGGTATTTTTCCTCCGGCTGAAGCGGGCAGAACCAGAGAATCGCAAAAGCGCCGAGGAATGAAACTGGCAGGAAAAAGGCGAAGCTCCGCGCGAGGGGAACATCGGTGATCATAGTGTTGCTGAAATAAAACCACATGCCCATGCCCAGCGCGAATCCGAGCGCCAGTAACCCGAACAATGCCGCCGCCCGCACCGGCAGGTTGAGGCGCATCCGGCGGAACAGCCAGGGTAGGCAAAGCGCCGTCCCGGTGACTAGCGGCAGCCAGACGTAAATACCGTCAAGCGGGCCACCCCATCCGAGCGGCAGGGACGGATCTTTTTCCCAGGCCTGGGTGGCGCTGCGCGACAGTACATACCAGAGGTTTTTGGACAGTCCCTCGCCGAAGGCGAAAAAGGTGTAGCCCCAGATCAGCGCCGCATTGGCACGGCGGCTGAGCACTGCAAAGAGAAATGCCGGCAGCGTTGCCGCGCCAAGCAGATAAAAGATGGTTCCAACCTCCGCAACCGACTGCGACAGCCAGCGCCCGGAGAGCTCCAGCGCCAAACCGAGCGCAATGGCAAAAAAACCGACCAGCAGTGTCGCCCATCGTGAGATCTTGACTTCCTGCTCGTCGTTCAGGGTACGGTTGATGAATTTGACATGGATTTCTTTGAGCCAGACTGTGGCCATCGAGTTCATGCCGCTGTCGATTGAACTCATGATCGCCGCCAACATCGCAGCCATGAAAAGGCCGGGAATCGGTGCCGGAAGTTTGGTCGAGATAAAGTGGAAGAAAATTGAGTCACCGCCGATTTTGTCCAGCGCAGGATCTGGATTCTGCAAATAGTAGGTAAAAAGCGCCATCCCGATGAAATAGAGCGAAAGTCGCGAAATCAAGCCGGAAACGGTGGCGACCACCTGTGATTTGAGTCCGGCTTGCCAATCCTTGGTACAAAGCAGCCGCTGAATGTTGATCTGGTCACTGCAAGCCATTGTCAAGGGCTCGATCAGCGCATTCCATAAAAGCAGGAAAAATAGCAGCCGGACATATGGTGACAGTCCGTAGAAATCAGGCTGCGAAAATTGCGCCAGCCCGTGGCCTTCGCGAAAGGTGGCGGTAACCGCTTCAACCGCTCCGCCGTTGATGCCGGAGCACAGCACCACGACCGTTATCGCCAAGCCGCCGAACAGTACGAAGAATTGAATCACGTCTGTCCAAACCACTGCCTTCATTCCGCCGAGCACGGTATAGAGAACACCCACTAAACCGACCAGTACGATAGTGAAAACCGGGGACCAGTGATAGGCTCCGGAAAAGATTTTGGAGGTTGAATACAATACCATGCCGAGATAAATGATCCGACTGTAAAAAGCGGTTATGGAAATCAGCGCCCTAACTTTTGCGTCGTAACGGTATTCGAGATATTCGTATGGCGTGAAACTGCCAAGCTTGAAGTAGAAGCGGGTGAACAGCAAATAATATGGAATCTGAACCAACGGGATCAGCGTCGGTGCGAAAACAAAAAGCGTCAGTCCGTGGTTATAGATTTCTCCCGGTACCATTACGATCGAAATGGAGCTCAGGAGCGACATCGTGCAAGACAGCCCAATGGCGAAGTACGGCATATTTCGTCCGCCGAGCAAATAGTTTTCGGTGGTCTCTTTTTTTCTTGAAAAAAAGAACCCAATACCGATGACCACGACCAGATAAATGGCGATGATCAGATAATCGAGCGTTGTCATTCTTGCCTTGTCTTTCTGCTTAAAAGGTGCTCATCGGCGTAAAGATACCGTCATGTTTACGCAGACTCATCGCATTGATGTTGTAGCCCGCGTCTTTGGCTCCGGCGACCCAGGTTCCGGGTTCGGTTTCGGCGACGTGGCCGTCGAAAAAGGCGGTATTGATCCGTTGCGAGTGAATCGCCGCTGGACCACGTTTCTGTGCCGTCGCACTGATGGTATAGGTTGGTGTCGGAGGCGTCAGCCCCACGTCCATCGCATCGAAGCTCAGCGGTGTGGTTGACGGGCGCTTGGCGCGTCCGAATTTCAACATTCGGTAACTTCCTCCCGGAGACTGGAAATAGATTCCTCCGGCGGCGTCAGAATAGAGGGTGCTATCGCCGGCGGCGGTGGCGTAGGTTTTGCGCAAATTGCCGGAACTTTCGCGGACCAAGCCGGGTTCGTAGGATGGGCAGACCATCAGTTTAGACTCCTTAAGATAGCCCAGATATTCAAACCAGTCGGCAGCAGTGTAAAGACTGTAACTTTTGCCGGCAGGCTTAAAGTTGAGGTAAATCAAGGTCAGATCCTGATGGTTGTCGGCATAAAAACCGTGGGCTTGTGCGAAGCCCTTGAGGTTGTTGGTACACGCGCTCCCCTTTGCTCGTTCTCGCGCTTTGGCCAGTGCCGGCAGCAGCATCGCCGCCAGAATGGCAATGATCGCGATCACCACCAGGAGTTCAATTAACGTAAAGCGGAAGAGAGGAACTTTGAAGGCCGATGTTCTCTTGGCGCAGCGTTTGGAACGGATGGAGTCGTTTTTCATTTGCTTTTCCTCATTAATTGGATTATTGGGGCTGTCGGGAAGCGGAAAACAGAGCGGATATGTCCGCCAGTACGGTCCGGGTGCTTTCCCGGATCATCGAATATTCGCTTTGGCCGGTGATGAATTTCACGCCAAGTTCAAGTAGTTCGCGAGTGTAGGCAATATCAAGACCGGCAGTGCCGCAGTAGATGCCGTTTGCTTTGCAAGCCCGGACGGTACGGGTGATTACTTCGCGGATACGCGGATTTTTGAGATCTCCCGGACAGCCGAGGCTGTGCGACAGGTCGGCCGGCCCGATAAAGATCAGGTCGATCCCGGGAACTGCGGCTATCGCTTCAATCTGATCAATCGCCTCTGCGTCTTCGATCTGCATCATCAAAAAGGTTTCTCGATTGGCATGCGCCATATACTCGGCCAGTGGTCGGGTCCCATAGTCGGAATCGGCACCGGAACCATCGAAGCCCCGGGTGCCGAGCGGGTAGAATTTGGTCTCACGGACGATTTCGGCGGCCATTGCCGCGCTTTTGCAGTGCGGAATCATCAACCCAGCGCATCCCATTTCGAGCAGGCGGATCAATCCGGAATATCCATTGTACGAGCGGCGGAACAGAATATCCACGCCGGCGGCGCGTCCGGCGCACATGACACTGCGTCGTTGCGCGGAACTGAGGTCAAGGTGCTCATTGCAAATCCAGACCACGTCGGCGCCAAGTTTTCCCATCAGCTCGACGATTTCCGGTTGGGCGTAGGTGCTCTTGAGACAGAACACAGGTTCTCCGGCGCGAAGTTTCTGCAAAACATTGCTTGTTCTCATGGTTTCTCCAGCAGGGTTTTCAAGGTTGCGGCAAAGCGTTTGCCAAGGTCGATAGTCGAAATAGGATCGTAATGGTACTGATCTTTAAGTTTGAGGTCGTCGGTGACGACAAGTGCGACCATCTTGTCGCGATCCGCAATCCGCTGCTGGGCATCGTGAACAAGTTTCATCTTTTCGCCGTTGTGTGGTAATTCTCCTCGGCCGATGTAAACCTGACCGATAACGAAAGGGAGCTCGGGCTTGCCGAGTTCACGGCGCAGCGCGGCAATCATTCCGGTCAGGTTTTCCTCGTATTGCTCGGCCATGCCCGTCTCGGTGGAGTCGGATTCTCCCTGCATCCAGACGGCGCCGACGACATCGGGATTGTCTTGGGTGGTGTCAGCGAGGAGCTTGTTGAGCCGCTTAATAAGAAGTTGATACTGTTCGCCCCCCGGCGGTCGCCACTGGGACATGCTGGTGCCACCGCGGCTACTTTTAAGCAGATAGATGGTTTTGCGATCAGGAAAGGCGGCCGGAATTTCAGCTCCGAAAGAAATCTCTGGTCCGAAAAAGATAATCCCCGAAGGCAGTAGTAGACCGCTGTTACCGGGACGAAGTTGCCGCCAGGAGGTGTCGTTGTACTGCAACCTGACCGTCGGGTTGATCCCTTGCAGCACCGCCGGGACGGATGCGATATCGTTACGGCCATCCATATTGGACTGGCCGATAAGCAGAATCACCGGAGTTTGGAGCGCGGGGAGGGAGGCGGGGCTCGGTGCTTTGATCACTTTGGCGTAGCTGGTGGCGCCTTTGACGATAATCTCCCGCAGATAGACGCCGCGCCGGTTCGGAGCAACGACTTGGCCGTCCTGCCGTTTTGCGGTGTCAGTTGAATCGGTGATGGTCAGCCGCAACGCAGAGATTTCACCGATACCGGGCGTCGAAATTTCCCAAAGGAGTTCCGGATTGGTTACCGGGGCCTCTAGTTTGCCGAGCGGCAGCCAAGTTTCGCCAGTCCAGCCTTCCAGTTTAGCCGAGGCGATGGACATCGCACTTGACACGGCTTTGGTATTGGCCCGGTAGCCGCTGTGGATTTCAACCGACCCGAGTTTGACCGGCACGTCGAACCGAAGTTCGATAGTCGCCTGTGCGGCAGTGCGAAGGTTCGGAGTATCGCGGAGCGATCCATCGAAAACAGCTTGATACTGAGTGTCCTTGAGAGAACGTCCATCCAATGTGACACTTACCGGAGTGATTTTCTCAGTGGCCTCAACCGTAATCAATAACAGACAGCAGAGCAAGGTAAGGACACTTTTTTTCATTTTGATTCCAGTTTTTTCGGACTTGAAATTTGGCAGACCGTCTCGGCGTAAATCATTATCTCAGCGGCCTCGCGGAAGTGATTTCGAATGGCTTCTTCTGCTCGATCGGGATTGCGGGCGGCGATGCTTTCAAATATTTCTCTATGGGTGGTTTTAACGTGTGTGGCATGCGCCAGCAGCACTTCGTTGCCTTGCTGGAGCAGAGCGTCTCGGATTGGGTTGCGATAGAAGAGGAAACGGCTCTCCTGCAACAAGGCGCCAACCGCACCAACCAACCGCTGGTTGCCGCTCAGAACAGCCAGTTCATGATGGAAACGGCGGTCGAGCCGAGATCGTTCGTCGGTTTCATATTGACCAAGATCGGAAAGTTCTTCCATTTTCTCCAGCACCACGCGCAACTGGAGAATGTCGATCTCGTCGGCGCTTTGCGCCACCAACCGGGCGACTCCGGCTTCAAGTACGGTACGATATTCGTAGAGGCACCGGATGTCGGTCGCGTTGTAGCGTCGCAGCCAGATGCCCCGATACTGACCGCCGGAGCAAAGGATCCCTTCTCCGATCAGTCGGGAAAGTGCCTCTCGCAGTGGAATTCTGCTGACACCGAGCCGAGAGGATAGCTCTTTTTCGAGAATCCGACTCCCAGAGGGATAACTTCCGCTGGTAATCTCATGCAGAACTTTTGTGTATATGTCATTCTCATCCAGATTGCTGACATTCTCTTTCACTTGCACCATAATCGCCTCCATCGCACTTTAAAAGTTGTATTCAAGTGTATACACTTTTATTTTATGACAATTTTACCGCAAAGTCAAGCCATTTTGAATTTTTTTTCAAATTATTTTCCAGAGGCGAGGTATGGCTGACTCCGGACGGGACGTTTGTTGCCAGATTCGAGAGTCTCGACTCGCCGCTCAAATTCATTGTTGGCATTCGCCTCCTAACGGTGGAGCAGACCGCTAGTGCTGATATCTTGGGTTCAGCGGCGACTGCTGAGCCGAATACCCTCCGTCCAGCGTGAAGGCTTTGTCAAAATTGTGTTCCAATGTGATTTTCGAGCTCGACTTTTGCATGGCACTATCAGCGGCAAACCCGACAGCGATCGCCATTGCGAACGGGATCAACAATGAGGCGGCCGAATGATGGGGACGAATGACCTCAGAGGGATCATTATCCTCCTATCCTCGGACGCGTCAAATTATGTGCCAACATCCCGGTCGACAGCGGCTATCCCGCGAAGAGAGGACTATGATTGAACAACTGATGCGCGGTACCGGGATCGCTAACCGTACTGGCCAAGTACTGTTCAGGAAAGTCTTGAAGATTCTATCTGGAAAAAAAACAATATATCAAGCTTTACCGTGACGGCAAACCGTTGTATAATTCATGAATGAATACTCGCGTCCGCTCCGTCCTACCGGACGGTTTCGGCGCTAACTACGGTTTCCGCAGATCCTACTGGGTGCCAATCGCCTGCCTCGCCGCTGTCCAGGCGGCGATCGAAGAATCACGCCAAAAATGATCCGCGTCAGAAAAATTCTCGCACCCCGGCGATGTTTGCCCAGCGCCGGGGTGTCTGTTTTCAGGTTTGCGCAGCGTCCGGCGGCGGCAATGGCTCCATGATGATTTTCGACGGGCCCAGCACAGCAGGATGGATGACCATCCGGCACTGCGGAACCGCCCGGTCAACCAGATTGTACTCTGCGCTGAATCCGGCTTTGTGCAGCAACGGCAGCACCCAGCCAGGACAGTGGTCACAGTATTTGGAGCAGGGCCCGGCATCGTTGTCGATCACCTTGCTGAGACTCGGACAGCGAAGCATGGTGAGGATCAAACAATCCGGCCGGAGCTCCAGCGTCATTTCGCAATTTTCCTCGATCCGGATGTGCTCCCAGTATTCGTACATGCCGCGCAAGCCGTCGCGACGGAAGAGCTCCAGGCAATGATGTTCCTGATGACGCGAGATTTCGCGGTAATATGTGTCCAGCGCATTACGTTCATCGAGGAATTTGAACACCTCATTGTAGAAACGGACAAAGTGATCGCTCGGTATCATTACGTTTTCTCCCGATGGAAACGCTGCCGGCAATGTCCTTCGCCGAGTACGGTCAAGTCCGCGCGCCACGGCGTTCCGTCACAGATGCCCGCGTTGACTTCCCCGGTCTGCATGCAGAACCACTCCGAGAGCGGCAGCCCCAGTTTTTTCAATTGCCGGAGCGCCGGACACTCGAAAACTTCAAGCGTGATCTCATCCGGCGCGACCGTCAGCTCATATCTGGCCGACTCGCGGAAATAAAACCAGTTGAGGTGTTCGAGCAGCTCCGAAGCGTCGCCCCGGGCCAGTTTTTCGCGGATCGAGCGATAAACGTCCCGTCCGGTTTTCCGGAGGATCGAGCGGAGCGCTTCGACGCCGAAGTTCTCCGCCACATAACTGAGCGTGGCATTGGTCACACCGTGGAAATCCAAATGGAGTTCATTGTCTTCGCGGTACCGCATGATCAATCCAGCTCGGGTGCAAAATTCTTTATACACTCTTCGATTTCCCGTTTCCGGGCATCGGTCAGCGAATCCATTTCCTGCGCCAGCGTCAGCGGCGAACTCAAGAGTCCGAGACAGCAGAGCGCATATTTTTCACCGCTCCAGACGGTTTCCAGCCGCGTACCGTATACTCCGTGAAAAATCCGGATCAGCACATTCTGCAGCCGGATCGCTTCGGCGAAGTCGCCGGCGTCGACCGCCCGCGCCAAGTTGACCATCGGTTTGGAGGCCAGCGCCCCCATGCCGCAGACCATGCCGTCGTTGCCGACCATCAGCGACTCATCGACCGCCCACTCCTGCCCTTCAAACAGCAGCGTCCCGAATCCCCGGTCCCGACGCAGCAGCAAGAGTTCACGACGCAGATACATGTCCGACGAAGAATTTTTGATGCCTTTCAGATTCGGGTGCGCCATGATCCGGGCGAACTGCTCAAGCGACAACGCGATGCCGTTGTTGGGCGGACAGTGATAATAATAAACCGGGCGATCGGCGGCATCGAGTACGGACAGGATCGATTTGACCGGATCACGCAGCGAAGTG
>JBFWIO010000021.1:0-15817 GCA_050255955.1 Victivallaceae bacterium | reverse complement strand
CAGAAAAATCCCAGCCTGATCGCTTATTTCGGAACAACAAACAGCCGGAGGACCTGCGCCGGCAGAGTCTCGCCGAACTGGAGACGCTGACCGGGGAACTGCGGCGGGAAATCGTCAAAGTGGTCGCCCGGAACGGCGGCCATTTGTCGTCCAGCCTCGGCACGGTCGAGCTGGCGGTGGCGCTCCACCGGGTTTTTGACACGCCGCGCGACACGGTTCTGTGGGATGTCGGGCATCAGGCGTACGCGCACAAAATTCTGACCGGACGGCGCGAACACTTTCAGACGCTGCGCCAGTTCGGCGGCTGTTCGGGGTTTCTTTCCCGCAAAGAGTCGCCCGAGTACGATGTGCTTGGCGGCGGCCATGCCGGCACCGCGATTTCGGCAGCGCTGGGACTGGCGGTGGCGGCGCAGCGCCGGGGGAGTACGGCGCGGACGGTGGCGGTGGTCGGCGACGGTTCGCTCGGCTGCGGCATTTCGCTTGAAGGACTCAACCAGGTTGACGGCAGCGGCGTGCCGCTGGTGATCATCCTGAATGACAACCGGATGTCGATTTCGAGCAACGTCGGGGCGCTCCACAGCTATCTCAACCGGATCATCTCGGGAAAAGCCTACACCCGCTTCAAGGCGCTGGCCAAAACGATGTTGCAGCGGGTTCCCGAAATCTACCACTCGGTCCGCCGGATCGAGGAAGCGGCCAAGAGCGTGTTTCTGCCCGGCGGGGTGTTTGAGGAGCTCGGCTTGCGTTACCTCGGCCCGGTCAACGGCCATTCGCTGCCGGATCTGATCCGGTTGCTGGAAGCGGCGCGCGACAGCCGGCGGCCGGTGATTGTGCATGTGATCACCGACAAGGGCCGCGGCTACGCCCCGGCGGAGGAGTCTCCGTGCGAATACCACGGCGTCGGCCCTTTTGATCCGGAGCAGGGCATTGCGACCGGCGAAAAAATGTGTTTCTCGGCGGCCTTTGGCAGAACCATGATCGAGCTTGGCGAGAAGCATCCCGAACTGATGGCGATTACGGCGGCGATGACGACCGGCACCGGGCTGGGGTCGTTTGCCGAACGTTTCCCCGACCGTTTTTTCGATGTCGGAATCGCGGAGGAGCACGCGCTGGTGTTCGCATCGGGCCTGGCGGCGGGAGGATTTCATCCGGTGGCGGCGATTTATTCAACATTTATGCAGCGGGCGTTTGACCCGATTTACCACGATGTTTGCATTCAGCATCTCCCGGTGATCATGGCGCTCGACCGAGCCGGGGCGGTGGAGGACGGGCCGACGCACCATGGGATTTACGATCTGGCGTTTCTGCGGCCGCTGCCGAATCTGACCATTCTGGCGCCGGCGGATGAGAACGAGTTGCGGGCGATGCTTTTCGCAGCGGTCAAGCTCAAAACCCCGGTGGCGATCCGTTATCCGCGGGGGGCGAGCGGACATGGCTTTGACCCTTCGCTTGAGCCGGAAGTGATTGTGCCGGGCAAGGCGAAGGTGTTGCGCGAGGGCGGAGATCTGGCGCTCTGGAGTTGCGGGCCGGACTGTGACACGGCGCTGGCGGCGGCGGAGTTGCTGGAGAAGAATTACGGTTTGCGGGCAACGGTGGTGAATGCGCGTTCGATCAAGCCATTGGATACGGAGCTGGCGCGAGAGCTGGCGGGGCGGATGCCGATTTTCTCTTTGGAGGATCATGTGGTGACCGGCGGTTTGGGTTCGGCGATTGACGAAGCGCTGGGAGCCGGGGTCAGGGTCAGGCATAAATTCGGCTGGCCGGATGAGGTGCTGGGGCATGGCCCGGTGAAGGAGTTGCGCCGGGTTCACGGCCTGACTGCCGAGGCGATCGCGGCGACCATCGCGCACATGATCCGCCCATAAAAAAGCGCCACACGCTCAAAAAAAAAGCGAGAAGCGCCAACCCCGCCCTCCGTCGTACGGAGTCGCAGTCCAGCGCGCGAAAAGCGCTGATCGCTCCGGCTCCACCGGAGCGAAGCTAAGCGAAGCGCTCCCCCCTGCGCAACAAAGCTCTGTTGCCGGCACCCGCGACAACGGAGCGGTCGGAGTCAAAGCCGCAGTGCGGCCGGAGCCGAGACCTCTCTGCGAAAGCAAGGTCGGCAGCCGTGTCACGAAGTGACCGGCGAACGACATCGAGCGAAGCAGGCCGGCCGACCGTCGGTTTCGGGATGGCGAGCCGGCCGCTGACGCGCTCTCGGCTCGGAGGATGCGGGGGAACATGTTTCGCATGGAGGCACGAGGCTCGGAGGATAGGACTTTCGTCCAATCCATTCGTTCGCCCGGTTCGCCACGACAGAAAATCATCATATTTTTTCATTCCGGGGTTGACTTTATTTTTTTTCTTGGTATAATAATGATATACCAAGTATATCAACAATATACCAACCCAAATTGCGCATCATGGAAAAAGCGGTTCCGAAATATCAGCAGATTCGCGACCGGATTCAACTGGAGATCCGGCGCGGACGTTACCTGCCGGGGAGTCCATTCCTGAGTTTGCTTGAACTGAGCGGCGAATACGGCGTCAGCAACATTACCGCCCGCCGGATCGTCCGCGAACTGGAGGAGGCGCATTACCTCGAATGCCGCAAAGGCAACCGCCCGGTCGTCCGGTTGCCGCAGCAGGACATTCCGCGTTTGCGCAAAAACGTCGGCTTGCTGTTGACCGACCCCGAATTTGATTACCGGAGCGCCCCTTGGGCACATGCGATTCTATCCCGGTTGCAGGAGCGGCTTTTTTCCCACGGCAACAGTCTGATGCTCTTTGGCCTCAACAACAATTTCCGGCAGAAACTGGAATTCTGTGACGCGCTGATCATGCTCCAGCCGATGCTGGAGGCCGGTAATCTCGAACTTATCCATATTTGCAATATGCCGTTAATCGGCATCGCCTCGTATCTACCCGAACGATGCAGGAACGTGGTCGGACTCGACTTCACCGAAGCGGCGAAAACCGCGGCAAACTCGATTCTCAGACACGGGATGAAAAATATCATCTGCGTACTTCAACCCGGGCGCAGCCGGGAATGGTTTATCGGCCGCTATGCGACGATGTGGCCGGAGCTGGAAAAAAGCGGTGTCAGTCTGTATCGGGCACACTTTTTTGAAACCGCCATCGACGAAGCGGCGGGCGAGGCGCTGATGCGGCAGCTCCTTGCCTCCGGCCTGCCGGAAAAAGCGGTATTCCTGACGCTTTCCGACTTTGTCGCGATCGGGATCTGCCGCGCCGCACTGGCCGCCGGGCTCAAACCCCAACGCGACTTCATGGTGCTCGGGTCCGCCGGGTTGCCGGAAACGCTGACCAACGATCCCGCGCTTTCAACTTTCTGTTATCCCCCCGAGCAATTGACCGACCGGGCGATTGAGCTGCTCTACGGTCAAATTAACAACCGGGAGCTCGTCTGTCCCGGGGAATTGCTGCCGGTATCATATAGCGAACGCTCGACCTGAGCCGCTTGATTTCCCAGATTTTTTTGAGGCTTGCCGCTGATCCGGCATCGGGCCTCCGGGGCTTTGCTGTCTTTTTTCCGAAAAATCCGGCACAATAGGACAACTCGAAAGGAGCATTCTGATGAAGAAACCGTTTACCTTGATTGAGCTTCTGGTGGTGATTGCGATCATCGCGATCCTCGCCTCGATGCTGCTGCCCGCCCTCAACAAAGCCCGCGAAAAGGCTCGCGCGGTGGCCTGTGTATCCAACCTCAAGCAGATCGGCCAAGCCGATATGATGTACGCCGGCGACTTCGACGGGTACCGCGCCCGCCCACCGGAACAGAAAGACGGCGCGGCCAACGCCGCCGGGGTGCTCGGTTCCCGGCGCGGAAGTTACGCCGGCGACACCACCGCGCCGTGGCCGGCCCACGTGCTGACCGCCAACGGCTACATCGGCGGCGGCACGGTGGAGACCGGCAAAAGCCCGAAACGCGGGCCGGGAAGTTTGTACCAGAAAATTTTCGGCTGTCCCGCCGACCGCAACAATTGGGGACGCCGTCCGTCGGACAACGCGGTCAATTACCTCTACACGAGCTACAATTTCTACTTGATCTCGGACGATTATGCCGCCGCCTCCGGCACCACCGAGAACTACCGCGATCCCAAATTCGCCCGCACCCGGCTTGGCGGCCGGGGACTTCCCGGCAACATGACCTGGGCCGACATCGCGCCGCAGGCAGAATCTTATATGGCGACCAACAATTTTTTCTACAATCACAGCGACCAGTGCAACATTCTGGCGATGGGCGGCAACGTCCGGACCGTGCCGCGAAATTTGTACACGCCCATCACCGGCCCGTTGTACCCTGCCTACATGAAGCTACTCGACAACCGCTGACCCTTGAAAATCCTCTTCCCGCCGTGTATATTGTCCGAAAATGGAACGGATGCAATGAAACGGCTGATCGGAGTGGTGATGATTCTGGCAATATCGGGCGTCGGCGCGGCTCTCGAGGTCGCGCCGGTGCCGGCGGCGGCGGGGAATGGGCTTGAAGCGTTTCCGATCGAGGGCAAGGTCGAGAAAATTCTTGCCGGGCCGAAGCCGGAAAATTGGCAGCCGAGCGGAATGAGACGCGAAGATTACCTTGATTTGATCGAGCCGGTCATTCGGATGGCGGCCAAGTGGGTCGATGACGACGGCGCGGTGATCGACCCGGTGCTGAAGAGCGAGTGGGGCCAAACTTCGCCGCGTTTCGCCGCCCCGGCGGCGATTTTGCTCGCTTCGGGGCGGATTCCCGAGCACCGCGAACTGGTGTTCAAGGTGATGGATCGCGCCTGCGAGCGCTTGAGCGCGCCGGATTCAAAAAAGAACAGCCCCGACTTCTGGATGCGCGAACTGGTCACCGCCTATACCGTGCTCGACGGAATCGCTCCCGGAGAGCGGCGCGCCAAGTGGCGCGAGAGCTTGGCGAAAGTGATTCCGGAACAGCATTACAAAGAGGTCGATCCGAGCGGCAAAAAACTCGCTTCTTTTCACAACTGGTGCATCTACAGCGCCGCCGGGGAGAGTATGCGCGAAGCGGCGGGAATCGGCGGCGTACCGGGGGCGCTTTTCGGTAATGCCTTTTTTGACCGTTACGTCGAACCTCAGTTTGTTCACTTCACCGCGTACGGAATGTATCGCGACCCCAATGACCCGATCACCTACGACATCACCACCCGGCTTCAGCTCGCGGCGGCGCTGGCGTGGGGATATCAGGGGAAACTCGCGCCGGAGATCAGCGAATTGCTGCGGCGGGGGGGCTTGACCACACTTCTCTTTGTCTCACCCGGGGGCTTCGTGCCCTACGGCGGGCGCTCGGCGCAGTTCCAATATCAGGAGGGGATCACCGCCGCCTTGTGTGAATTTGAGGCGCGGCGTTACAAAGAGACCAATCCAACGCTGGCGGGCGCGTTCAAGCGTCAGGCTCATTTGTCGGCGGCGGCGCTGCGGCCTTATTTGATTGAATCAGACGTACCGAGACATATCAAGAATCACTTCGACATCAACAGCTTGCATGGCTGCGACAATTACGGGCAGTATTCCGTTTACAGTCTGTTTGCGGCGTCGGTGATCGGTCTGGCCGCGCTTTTCGCCGACGACGGGATTGCCGAAGCGCCGGCGCCGGCGGAGATCGGGGGGTATACGCTTTATTTGCGGGGACCGTTCCACAAACTCTTCGCCAGTGCGGCGGGTAGTTATCTTGAGTACGACACGGCGGCGGATTTGCATTATGACGCGACCGGATTGGGGCGGGTGCTGGCGGCGGGGATGCCGTTCGGGATGTTGCCGGCGATGCCGTTTGCGGCGGAGCCGAAGTATAAGATTGCCGACCATTTGCCGGGCAATGCGCACAATCTTGCGATCGCGCCGGAGTTCCGCTTGATGGATGGCCGATTGATCCGGCTGGCGGACCGGACGGCGGAGGGCGAGGTGCAATTTGAGGAATTGGAGAGTACGCCCGGGCGGGTTCGGTTTGTGCTGCGCCGTCGGGTTGGCGAGGTGACGGTGGTGGAAAGTGTCATGATTGAGCGCGGCTTGATCCGGCTGGAATATGAGATCAGGGGGCGGGTATTGGAGGCGGCGTTGCCGTTTCCGGTATTGGCGGATGACGGGTTGAATCATGCGGCGGTGGAGTTTCGCGACGGGGCGCTGTTGGTGGCGATGGAGGGGAAATCGATGCAGGTCAAGGCAAATACGGTGCCCGAACCGGCGGAGACGGCGACCAATCGCAACGGGGTGTGCCGGGTGTTCCGGTTCCCGTTCGACGCGACCCAAAAGCTGACGCTGGATATGCGCTACTAAAAAAAAAAAAAAAGCGCGAAGCGCCAACCCCGCCCTCCGTCGTACGGAGGCGTGGTCCAGCGGCGAAACGCTGGTCGCTCCGGCTCCACCGGAGCGAAGCGCTCCCCTCTACGCGGGCCGAGCCCGCACCACACTGCGGGAGCGAGGTCGGCAGTCGCGTCACGAAGTGACCGGCGAACGACATCGAGCGAAGCAGGGCCGGGGTGGATATGGGGAGAAAGTTTTGCACGGAGGCACGGAGGCACGGAGGGGCCGACCGTCGGCCTCGGGATAACGAGCCGGTCGCTAACGCTCTCTCGGCTCGGGGGGAGAGATTTTGGAATAGGGTATCGAGCGTGAGCGCTGGCGCGGCCGGTCGTTCCGGACGCGGTGGCGTCCTCCGCTCAGGCCGGGCTCAGCGGCGGAACTCGTTCCGCCTTTCTGAGCTGGGGCTTCGCCCGGAGCGAGGGAGGCGAGGCGCTGCCTCACACTCCGCAAGAGGGCTCCGCGCCCTCTTGACTCTGCGCAAGGGCGCGGCCCTTGACTGAGATACGTTGGACATTGCCCTTGGCCACCCGCAACAACGGAGCGGTGAGAGTCAAAGGCGCAGTGCGGCCGCAAGGGCACAGCCCTTGACCGCGATACGAATAATCGCATATCATTGCGTTTACAAACAAAAAAAGGAAAAAAACTGATGATCGGACAACTCGCCTCGATGCTGGCCGCGGCTCTGCTTGCGGCCGGATCCGCCGCCGGAGAAACCCCGGCTCCCGCCCCCGCCCCCGAACTCAAGCCGGGCGGGCAGAACCACAACGCCTTTATGCTGAACGAAACCAAACCGATGGTTAAGGTGCTGGAGGAAAACCGCGCGGTGGTGGCGCGCTCAGGCCACAAATACTCATGGCAGGACTATCTCGCACTTTTGGACGAACTTGCCAAAAGCGACCGTTACGTGGTCTGTCCGGGACGGGATTTCATCAAAACTTTTGACCCGACAAAGGTGGTGGTGTATATGCGTCACGACATCGACATCGACCCCGAGACCGCGTTGCGGATGGCGGAGGAGGAGCGCAAGCGCGGCTTGCGTGCGAGTTACTACATTCTCCCGACCGCCCCTTATTACGGCGAGCAGACCAAAACGGGGGTGAAGCGGTATGTCTCGATGGATGAATTTTACCGAAAAATCCAGTCGTTGGGACATGAGATCGGGGTGCATAATGATTTGTTGTCGATGCAGATTTTGTGGGACATTGATCCGATGGAATTTCAGCGTCAGGAGTTGGAATACTATCACCGGGCGGGATTTCCGGTGGACGGGGTGGTGAGTCATGGTTCGGGGGTGGTGATCAGCCGGAAGTTGAACAATACGTGGGTATTTTCGGAATTCGGCAAGAAGGGGGTGTACAACCATGAGGGACGGGCGGTGGAGTACGGTAAAAATTCGTTTAAGGATTACGGTTTTATATACGAGGGGTACCGGATCGGGCATAAGAAGGGGACGGGGGACATTTCCGGGATGAAGACTGGGATGGAGGTGGTGGAGAAGGTGAAGACGTTTCAGCCGGGCGACCGGGTGTCGTTGCTGACCCACCCGATCCACTGGGGCGACCCGATCAAAAAATAAAAAATAAAAAAGAAAAAAGAAAAAATATTAAAAAAGAAAAAAAGAAAAAAGCGCGAAGCGCCAATCCCGCCCTCCGTCGTACGGAGTCGCCGTCCAGGGGGCGAACACCCCTGGTCGCTCCGGCTCCACCGGAGCGAAGCTAAGCGAAGCGCTCCCCCCGCGCAACAAAGTCCCGCTGCTGGCACCCGCGACAACGGAGCGGCCGGAGTCAAAGCCGCAGTGCGGCCGGAGCCGACACCACACTGCGGGAGCGAGGTCGGCAGCCGTGTCACGAAGTGACCGGCGAACGACATCGAGCGAAGCAGGCCGGGGTGGATACCGGGAGAATATTTCGCACGGAGGCACGGAGGGGGGAGAGATTTTGGAATAGGGTATCGAGCGTGAGCGCTGGCGCGGCCGGTCGCTCCGGACGCATTCGCGTCCTGCGCTCGGGCCGGGCTCAGCGGCGGAACTCGTTCCGCCTCTCTGAGCTGGGGCTTCGCCCGGAGCGGGAACGGCGAGGCTTTGCCTCACACTCCACAAGAGGGCTCCGCGCCCTCTTGACTCTGCGCAAGGGCGCGGCCCTTGACCGGGGGACTTGGGTTCACACCCCCGCCGCCTGGATCGCGAAATTCCGCAGCGCCAACTCCTCGTTGACGTTAAAACGCATAGTAAACAACAACTTCTCCGCCAGCTCCAGCACCCGCGCCGCCCGCTCCGGCTCCACCGGGCCCGGTAACTCCGCGGGCAAAATTTCCGGATTCGCAAGCGACTCTTTTGCCGCCCCCTGCGACAACAAATACAACTCGCCGACAAAACTGTGTATCGAACTCAAAAAGGCGTTCCGGTTCTTCATGTACGTCCCCGCCCCCTCCGACTCCATCTGCTTCTCCAACCGCTTCGCCAAAGCCGGATCAAACGCCGCCGCCTCCTTCACCCGGTCGTTCCACTCCGACTCCGCCGCCCCCTCCGCCTCATCCTTCAACGCCGCCGCCACCGCGATCAACACCCCGGCCGCTTCCTCGCCCTTCAAAATGTCGCCTTTGGCCTCAAAAAAAAGCATGGCAAGCGCCGCAAACACCCGCTCCGCACCCGGATACTCAAAGTTGACCTCGTTCTCCCGCAACTGAATCTGCTGACAACGCGAACGCGTAGTAGGCAAAAGACTCGCCGGATTGCCGGTGGTAAGCACAATCAAAGTATCCCGGGGCGGTTCCTCAAGCGTCTTCAACAACGCATTCTGCGCCTCGTCATTCATGCGGTCGGCATCGTGAATAATCCCGATCTTACACGCCGCGCCGCTGATGTCGGTAAGATAAAACTGCTCAGTGAAATAACGCACCGTATTGACCTCCGGCCCCTGCCGGTCGCCAACCTGGATCTGATACATTTTGCCCACCGGAAAAAGATGGTGAAGCTCGGGATACGTCCCGTTCTCAAGGTGCCGGCAGCTGAAACACTTGCCGCACGGCTCCCCGGTCGCATCGGCGTCACGGCAGGCGGCCAGCATCAGGAGAGCGAGAGTGAATTCCTCACGCGTCTCCGGACGGTCGGCCTGAACCAGATAGGCGTGCGCCATGCGATGGTTGCGCCGGGCAAGCCGGAGCGAATTCCAAAGTTCCGGCCAGCGCCGGGCGACGGCGTCATAACGCGGCATCGACCCACCTCCTGACTTCGGTCTGGATCATATCCGGAGCGCGGGCGGCGTCGAGCACACGGACCCGCCCGGGCTCACGCCGGGCAATGGCGAGAAAAGCCTCGCGCACCCGGCGGTGAAAATCGAGATCCTCGGCTTCAAAGCGGTCAAACTGCCCCGCCGTCTCCACCCGGCCGCGGGTGCGCTCAAACCCGGCTTCCGGCGGCAAGTCGAGGATAAAAGTCAGATCCGGCTCATTGCCATTGACCGCAACCTTGCGGAGGGCGGCAATCAATTCGGGGTCAAGGCGGCGTCCCCCCTGCTGATAGGCTTCGGTAGAATCCGCAAAGCGGTCACATAGAACTACTTCACCGCGTTCGATGGCGGGCCTGATCACGTTGCCGACGTGCTGAACCCGGGCGGCGGCGATCAGCAAGAGCTCAGTCTGGTCAAAAAACACTTCGCCGCCGTTGCGGTGCTTGACGATCGCGCGCAATTCCTCGGCCAGCGGCGTCCCGCCGGGCTCGCGGGTCCGGCAAAAGGGAATGCCGCGCCCGGCCAGATACTCGGCGAGCCACGTAATTTGGGTACTTTTGCCCGCGCCCTCGGGCCCTTCAAAGGTGATGAAAAGACCGCGCCGGTCGTTCTTTCCGGTTTTCAAGTCGGGACTCTCGCTTTCGGCAACCGCCTGAAACGCGGTTTTTTTTAAACTTTTTTGCAAATCAACAATAGCGCCATTTGCTCAAAAGTTCAAATGGCTGTATATTTTAAAATGTAAAAAAAACTCTCAGCACAGGAAAGAAAAAACGATGGCTCAGGAATTGAACCGTTCGACTTATTTGTCGCGCAACACCGGCGATTATCCGGCGGAATTCACGATCGGCCCGGTCCGTTTCGTCAAAGTGGACGATCTGCGGTACGGCACCAACCCCCACCAGAGCGCGGCGTACTACAAAATCGCCGGCGCGGAGTCGGTGATCGGCGACATGGAAATCCTCAAAAACGGCAAAAACGGTCTGTCGCAGACCAATCTCGAAGACATTTCCTATGCGCTTAACATCGTCAAATTCTTTCACATCCCGGCCTGCGCGGTGATGAAGCACGTCAATCCCTCGGGAGCGGCGGTGCGGCGCGATGGCGAAAGCCTCAAGAGCGTCTATATCAAAGCGCGCGACGCTGACGCCCGCGCGGCGTTCGGCAGCGTGATCGCTTTTAATACGGAGCTTGACGCGGACACTGCGCACGAGATTATGGGTAGTTTTGTCGAGTGTGTGGTGGCGCCGTCGTATGCGCCGGGCGTGCTGGATATTTTCAATGACGGTGAGACTTACAAGCTTAACAAGCACGTCCGGGTGGTCAAGTGCGGCGATCCGGCGAAGTTGCCTCGTTTCACCGGCGAGCCGGGTTTGGAGCGTTACAATACGTTGAAGGTGCTGGCGGATGGTTCGCTGGTGGTGGCGGCGCCGCTGACAACGGCGTTGCGTTCGACGGCGGATTTGAAGCGGGCGGCCGGGGAGAGTGCGAAATACGGCAACCATGTTTCGAGCGCGCCGGTGACGGAGTCGCAGTTGGCGGATTTGTTGTTTGCCTGGTATGTCAATTTGAGTGTGCGGTCCAATGGGGTGGTGATTGCCAAGCATGGGCAGACTTTGTCGGTGGGGACTGGCGAGCAGGACCGGGTGGGGGCGATTGAACAGGCGATAGCGAAGTTTGAGCAGAAGTATCAGGGTGCGGGGACGCTGGCGGGCTCGGTGATGGCGAGCGATGGGTTTTTCCCGTTTGCGGACGGTCTGGAGACGGCGGCCAAAGCTGGGGTGACGGCGGTGATTGCGCCGGCGGGTTCGCTGCGGGATGCGGAGGTGGTGGCGCGGGCCAATGAGCTTGGCGTGGCGCTCTTCCACGCCCCCGAACGCATCTTCTCGCACCACTAAAAAAAGCGCGAAGCGCCCAAAAAAAAGAAAAAAAAGCGCGAAGCGCCAATCCCGCCCTCCGTCGTACGGAGGCGTGGTCCAGCGGCGAAACACTGGTCGCTCGCTCAAAAGCGAGCGAAGCTAAGCGAAGCGCTCCCCCTGCGCGGGCGGAGCCCGCACCACACTGCGGGAGCGAAACAAGCGTGACAAGAGCAACGCGAATTGTCTCGCGCGATTGAGCGAAGCAGGCTTGGGGAGGAGGGTTTCGCACGGAGGCACGGAGGCCGACCGTCGGCCTCGGGTGAGCTCGCCGGTCGCTGACGCTCTCTCGGCTCGGGGGGAATGGATTATGGAGTCGAGGGTGGGCGCTGGCGCGGCCGGTCGCTCCGACACCTTCAACGTCGGAGCTTGGGCCGGGCGAAATACGTTGGATGCCGCTCTTGGCCACCCGCGACAACGGAGCGGTGAGAGGCAAAGCCGCAGTGCGGTCGTGCAGAGCGCGCGGCCCTTGACTGGAATAGACCGGATTTTGAAACATATCGCAACAAAACGAATCGTATAAAGCAAACCAAGGAGTGTTCCGGATGAGCAAGCCCAGCAAAAAGAAGATCGACGCCGAGATCAACAACACCCTCTTCAACGACATCGAGAAATTCGAAATCGCGATGGCCGAACATTGGAAAAAGGTCGTGATCATCGCCATTCTGGTAGTGATCGCCGTCGGCGTCACCTTTGGCATCAGCAATCACCGCAAGTCAGCCGAGATCAAAGCAATGAACGAAATCGTCGCGGCCCAGTCCGAAGAACAGCTGGTCAAAGCGATCAATGACTACGCCGCCTATCCGGCTTCCCGCTTCGCCCGCATCCGGCTCGCCCGCATCTACGCCGAATCCGGCCGCTTCGAACTCGCCGCCGCCCAATTCGATGCCCTCGAAGCATCCGGCGCCCCTGCCGAAATGATCCAGCGCGCCAAACTCGACAGCCTCTACATGCTCGAGAACGCCGGAAAAATTCTCGACGCCGCCAACCGTTTCGCCGAAATCGGCCGTAACAGCGCCAACTCCGGCTCCATTCGGGCCGAAGCCAACTACAGCGCCGGCCGCCTCTACGCCCAGCTCAAAGATATGGAGAAAGCCACCGCCTGTTTGAAGTCCGCCAAAAGCCTCGGCGCCGAAAACCAGATATCGATGGCCTCCGAATGGGGCCGGCTGGCCGAATTCACGCTGCTCAACGTCGAATCCGGCTACTACGGCAAATAATACTGATGAGCGGTCAGTCATCGATCAACGCACATGAAGCTTTCGAGATGGATTTTTGTTGCAAACCACAGGCCGACAAAGAGTATCGGACGGGAATTTACCGCAAAATCGACTCAAAAGAACAAGCAATGAGCGATGAATGTGAACGAATCGGTATAAGCATCACTTTCAACTGAATTACCTGTGGATCGGGGGCTTTTGAGCTCCCGACTTTTTTATTATCATGATCGATTTCATCGAAGTCAGCAAAGGATACGGCGGGGATCCGATTCTCGACCGCGCCAGCGTCCGGATCAACGCCGGCGACCGGGTCGGCATCGTCGGCCCCAACGGCGCGGGCAAGAGTACACTCTTCGCCCTTTTGACCGGTCAACTTGAACCGGACCGCGGCGAGGTCGGATTGCCGAAAGACATCCGGATCGGCTACTTGCACCAGCAGCTACCGGCAGCCGAGCACGGCGAGCGCTCGCTCCTCGACTACACCGCCGATGCAATCCCGGAGCTGCGGCGGATGGCGACCGAACTCCACGAGCTTGAACACACCTTGCACGAAACCCCGCCCGGAGGCGAAGAACTTGCGGCGATCCTCGAACGCCACGGCAAACTCCAGTCGGCGATCGAGCAACTGGGCGCGTACTCGCTCCGCTCCGACGCCGAGGCGGCGCTCTGCAACCTCGGATTTCACCCCGAGGAACTCGGACGCCCATTGAAGAGCTTCAGCGGCGGCTGGCAGATGCGCGCGTCGCTGGCGCGGGTGCTGATCGCCCGGCCCGATTTGCTGCTGCTCGACGAACCCTCGAACTACCTCGACATCCCGGCGGTGGAATATCTCTGCCGGATGCTGAACGGATACAAGGGGACCTTGCTGCTGATTTCCCACGACCGCTTCCTGCTGCGGAAATTGACCTCCATCACGCTGGAAGTCAATCAGGGCAAAATCACCCGCTATCCGGGCGATTACGACTACTACCGCGCCGAGCGCGAAAACCGCCGCCGCAACCTTGAAGCGGCGAAACGCAACACCGACCGCAAAAAAGAACACCTCGAAAAGGTGATCGACCGCTTCCGCGCCAAGAGCTCCAAAGCGGCGCAGGCCAAAAGCTGGCAAAAAGCACTCGACAAAATCGACGACGTCGAACTGATGGGCGGCCTCGGCTTCGCGGGTGCGATCCGTTTCCCGGAAGTTCCGCCCTGCGGCACCCCGGCGGCGGACCTCGAAGGCATCGACTTCGGCTACAGCGGCCACCCCAAACTGCTCAAAAACGTCAATTTGCGGATCGAGAACGGCGACAAGATCGCCTTTGTCGGTTACAACGGCACCGGCAAGACGACGCTGCTGAAGCTCTTGGTCGGGAAATTGAAACCCGACGCGGGCCGCCTCGCCTACGGACATCAGGTCAAAATCGGTTATCAGGCGCAGGAATTTTCGGACGTACTGGACCCCGAGCAGTCGGTTTACGACGTCGTCCGCGCCGCGCTTGACCCGGGCGCTCCGCAGGGCAACCTGATGAACGTGCTGGGGAGTTTCGGCTTTTCGGGTGAAGCGGCGGCGAAGCGTTGCGGGGTGCTCTCGGGGGGCGAAAAGATCCGCTTGTGTTTCGCCCGGATTTTCGTCAATCCGCCGAACTTGCTGATTCTCGACGAACCGACCACCCATTTGGACATCAACGCCCGCGAGCTCTTGCAGAATGCGCTGCGCGATTACAAGGGGACGGTCTGCGTGGTGAGCCACGACATTGAATTCGTGCGTGCGGTGGCGACGACGATTGTGGCGATGGAACAGGGCACCGCCCGCAAATACTTCGGCAACTACGACTACTATCTGGAGAAAGCGGCAGGAAGTCCGGCCGGCGTGAGTCAGGCGACGGGAGCCAAACCGGAGACCGCCGATCAATCCAAAGAGCGGCGCCGCGAACGCGCCCGCCGCCGCGCCGAGCTGGCGGAGGACAAAAAAAGAGCGGAAAAGCGAGTGGCGAAACTGGAGCGCGAAATGGCGGCAATGGAAGCGCGTCAGGGAGAGTTGCTTGAGGAGATGGCACAGCCGCGACCGGACTTCGCGAAACTGAACCGCGAACTGACGGATATCCGGATTCGTCAGGAGATGGCGATGGCGGAGTGGGAAACGGCGGCACAGGAGCTTGAGGATATTTTGAAGCGCAACGCGGAAATCCACGAAGACTGATTGTCCGCGCGCGATTCCGGGATGAAAGCGCCTGATTTTCCTCTTGCGGGATTGAAAAATCACCGAACCAGCGCTATTTTAACCCTCCGCACAGATGCGCGGTTGCGCATCGTGACCAAGGTCCCCCGCGCCCGGGTAGCTCAGTGGATAGAGCAAAAGTTTCCTAAACTTTTGGTCGGAGGTTCGATTCCTCTCCCGGGTGCCATTATAATCAACTACTTGCAACAAAAATAACCTTCAAATCCTCAATTCCCGTTGTTACCACTCGTTCCCCTCAGATACCACCGGAATTATTCGAAAATTGCCAACAAATTGCCTACATCTTTTTGAGCTCAAAAAAAGCCGCTAAAAACCACTAATTCACGTCATAATTGCCAACATTTTCAAAAATTCTTCCCCCAATGCCGTTTTTTGTCTAATTTCATCATGGAATAATATTAAATTAATATATGGATTATTTATATAAGTAAGTATAAAATCGAACCTTGAACACATCAAAAACAGAGACCACCGGCATAGTGCCGGAAAATAACAGCAAGCGTTGAACGAATATGGCAAAGTCAAATGGGGGCGCTATATACTTGGATTGCTTCAAAAATTCATGCAGACATCTTCGTTTTTTTGAGTCTCTCAGCGGACAAATCGGTTGCAATCAGTAATATAATCGCTATATTTACTACTGATAATATATGTTTTGAACACCGGGAGAGGTTGAAATGCCGGAAAATCTGAAGATCAAGACGATCAAGATTGAGTTGCTGGAGGGGGTTCCCGGCGGGTTTCGCCGTGCGGAGTTCACGACCCAGATGATGCGGGTGCTGGTCGTTCCTCGGGACAAGCAAGATGTCGTGAGCGGCCATAATTGAGTGTTGTCTTTCCGGAAAAACGGGTAACAGATTTCTCTCTTTAATAAATTGACAGTCAATCTGATACACGATTATATCAGATTTTGTCAATGGGTTTAAAATA
>JBFWIO010000020.1:0-15957 GCA_050255955.1 Victivallaceae bacterium | reverse complement strand
GGGAAATTTCTGGTCGCCGGTGTTCCTGCCGGCAGCGATGTGCGCGATTCTCTTCGCCGCCTGGCGCGCGCTGCGGAAACGGCACCCGCTCTGGCTGGCAGCGGCAATGACGGCGGCGGTGGCGACCGGAATGATCCACCTCTCGGGCTTTTTCCTGCTGCCGGGATTGCTCTTCCTCTTTTGCCGGGCGCGCTTTCACTGGAAATATCTCGGATTCGCCGCACTGGGATCGCTCGCGGTCGCCGCGCCGTATTTGTATTATCTCGCTTTTGAATGGCAAATTCAGCGCTTCGCCGACCCCACCGCGGGGCTGGTCAAGGCGGCGGAGTTCTGCCGCCAGCTTGGCGAATGCTTCGGCGGCGGGTTTCTTTATGAATACTTCGGGCCCGACCGGCTGCTGCCGCTGGCACAAAGTTTCGGCGCCGTCCCGGCCCGGCTGATCACCCTCGTTGCCGCCATCATTCCCTGGGTCGGCATCGTCGCGACCTTGCGGCGGCTCGGGCAAAGACGGCGGCTGCCGGTGCTGATCGAGGTGTCACTCTCGCTCTCGGCTTCGGTGCTGGGATTTTATCTGTTGTTTCAGGTTCATTTGTACTTCTTCTATCTCTTTTTGCTGTTTCCGGCGCTGGCTCTGATCGCCGCCTACGGGTTTTCCCACTTCAGTTTGAAGTGGCGGACCGCGCTGGTCGCGCTCTGGGCGGCGGCGGCGCTGGCGATGGCCGCCGCGAGCCAGACTTTCATCGAACGGGGCGGCGGACACCCCCGCGAATACGGCATCCATTACGGATTTTACCGGCAATTGATCGCCGGACTGCGTGACGACGAAGCGAAAAACGGCCCGATCCGACTCTATCTCGGCTTCACGCCGCGGGCTCAGGGAAAAACCGATCCGGGCACGATCAATTATCTTTTCGGCGACTTTTTCGGCACCGAAGGCAGGCCGGTCAAACTGCTGATCGATTACGATCCCGCCCGGTATTGTTACCGCTGCCACATTCTCCCGTCCGGACGCTGATGCCGGAGTCGCCGGATTCGGCATCCCGGTTGGTGAGCTCCGGCAGCGGCAAGCGACGGTATCTGGCCGGAGTGGAGCCATATTTGCGCTTAAAGCAGCGAATGAAGTAATTGGTGGTCTGGAAGCCGCAGCGCTCACTGATTTCGCCGAGCGAGAGATTCATCTCCAGCAGCAGCAGCGCGCGCACCAGCCGCAATTCATTGATATACGAGCTGAAACTGAAGCCGGACTGTTTCCGGCAGAGCGTACTCAGATAACTGGGATTGACCTTGAATTCCGCCGCCACGCCGTAGCGCGACAACGGGGTCTCCAGGCGCGATTCCAGATAAGCTGCGATGCGCCGCCACAAATGTTCCGACTTGCCCGGATCTTTGCCCTCGCCGGCCGCGTGGGTAGCCAGCTCCAGCACCAGTTGCAGCAGAGTGCGGATCTGATACTCCGCGCAACGCCCCAAGCCGGGATGAACCGCCATCTGAAGCAGCAGCGAGAACATCGTCTGCCCCAGTCGCGGCAGAGCCGACGGCAGGTGATAGGTTCTGACCAATCCCCAGTCTCCCGGAGCATCAAAGCGATAGGTCGCCAGACGGACCAGATCCGGCAGGAACCGGATTGCCAGCGTCCGGCTCGGCTGAGTCATTGCCTCTTCCATCAGGTCCGACGTCGCGCCGGGATAGGCCAGCACTACGCTTCCGGCGGGACATTGCCGGTAACTTTCCGCATGGGGCCCGCCGATTTTTATCGGCGCCACCCCCTCGATCACCCAGACCAGCCGGGGGCTCTGGTTGATGTGCCGGGGTTCCCGTCCCGGCAGCGAAACGATCAGCTCCGTGAAATCCCCCCGCAGCATGTCGCGCAACAATCCGGACAGCAAAAGTTGATCTTCGGTCATCGACATTTCCCCCTATTTTTTAAAATCAAACATTTGTGCTACTTTTACAATATTATTGCGATTGAATATATCAAGTTTGAAACTATATTTTCACAGCATAAGATAATTCGGGCAAAAGTTGGAGGGGGGATCTGCCATCGGGACGCGCAGCGGTTCGACACTGTCGTTTGCGGCGACGAAATGCGACAGTTGGAATATGCCATTCACCGGAGTTCCCGAATTGTTCGAAGACAAAAAGAGAGCCGGATGAAACTTAACACACCGAATCTGATACGTTTTTCTTCAAAAAAAAGGAATCCGACTTGCTTTTTAGGGCGGTTCATAGTACAATTACAGGAAAGAAATCTTTCGCGACAAAACGTTTCGCCATCCCAACTCAAGGAGTTCCAAACCGCTATGAAAAAGTGTTTTACTCTGATCGAACTTTTGGTCGTAATCGCTATTATCGCCATCCTGGCGGCCATGTTGCTCCCGGCTCTCTCAAAGGCGCGCGAGCGCGCCCGCTCGACACAGTGTTTGAACAATCTCAAACAACAGGGCACCGCGATGATCACTTACGCCGCCGACAACGATGACCGGTTGCCCTACGGCTACCATAGCGATGCCTCAATGACCATCCACAAGGCGCTTTATCCCTATGTCGCCGGGGGCCAATTCCCAACCACCGCCGTCTCCAGCGACAAAAACACTTGGGTCTGGTACAAAAGTTTTCAGTGTCCTTCCGCCAAATACAAACATGCGTATTACGGTAACGTCGCCACCTACGGCTTCAACAGCGCATGCGGCAAATTTCCCTATAAAGGATCCACCCAAGGACCCCAAGGGGTAAAACTGGGTTCGATCAACGCCGCAGTCGCCACCATGGCGCTGGCCGACGGCCGGCTCAACATCAACTATCCGTCGCCGATGCGCTGGGATACCACCTACGGATTCGGTCAGGACACCTACCCCGGCAGCACGGTCGAGGGCGGCGATGAACTGGTTCACTTCCGCCATCTCGGCCAAGTCAATGTGCTCTATTTTGACAATCACGCGGCAAGCGTGCGCACCGGTGAGATTTCCGATATCACCAGCGGCACTATGAGCCAGATTTTCTGGACCGGGCAGAATAACTGAGTGTATGAGCAACATCAAAAAAACAGGAGCGTTGTTTTGATATGAAAAAGAACACCTTCACCCTGATCGAACTCCTGGTGGTGATCGCGATCATCGCGATTCTCGCCTCGATGGTGCTGCCCGCCCTCAACAAAGCGCGCGAAAGCGCCCACAACACCACCTGCCGCAACAATCTCAAGCAGATCGGCATGGGCAACCTCGGCTACAGCACGGACAACACCGACTTTCTGCCGCCCTGCTACGACGGCGGCGGGACCAGGGCGTACACTCCGTCCAAGGACGTGTTTTACGCAATTCTGCCCCAGCTCGGGATCACCAACCGCTTCAGCACCAATGCGCTGCTGAAGAATTTCAAAACTTTCCTCTGCCCCTCGGCCCCCAATCCGGGAGGGTACATGACCTACAACAATATCAGAAGCACCTACGGCTGCAACGCCACCAATCCGTGGAATGCCGCCGGAACCTCCGCGATTCCCTATGGGTACACCTCCGCTTCGACCGCCAGATTTTCGAGCAAACTCGGTTCGATCAAGAAGCCGACCGTTTCCTTTGGCATGGCGGACGGGCGGCTTAACATCTCATCTTCGGCGGACGGGCGGGGCTATCTTGCGCTTTCCGGCCAGGGCGGCCTGACCGCCGACTCGCCGGAAGTGGTGATCCGGCGGCATCAGAACGGGTTCAACATCATGTTTCTCGATTTTCATGTTACGAACTACAAACCGGGAAGCACGGTGAGTACCGATCCATTTGTCAACCGCATCACCACCAATCCTGAAAGTCTTCAGTTCTGGGACTGCGGATTCACCATATAAGCTGAACTGGAGAGTTTCATGAAGTTGTTTGCCGCGTTGCTCTGTGCCGGCGGTATTATCACCGCACCAGCCGCCGATTTTTTCCGGCCCGATCAGTTAAAAAAAGAGAGCGGCGAGATCACCGTCATCGACCAAAGCGGCCGCAAAGCGATCCGGCTCGGCGGCAAAACCGGAACCAACTCCGGCAACTCGGCCCAGTACCGTACCGGTTCGATCGTCTTCGCCGAGCCGGTCGACCTGACCGGTAAACAGCTCCGCTTCAAGGCTTCGAGCACGACTCCGGACGCGTTGCTGGCACTTTATATCCGCGCCTACAATCAGGGCGAAACCAAACCGGTCTGGAGTGCGCTCAACTACGCCAACCCCTTCGCCGGGGGCGAAATCGAGTGCATCGTCCGGCCGGACGCCAAAGGCGTACTCAATTGGGAGCCCGGCGCGGTCTCTGGCGCGGCTCCGGCCAAAGTCAACCGCATCCAGTTCTGGCTCGGCAGCCGGAGCGAAAATGCGCCGCTGGAAGCGAAATTTTACGACTTCGTGATCGAAGACGCCAATACCGCCGCGCCGGTCGCCGCCAAGCCGCAATGCAAGCCGCTCTCCGAAGCCGATGCGCTTCAGGAATTCTTCAAAGCCGCCAATTTGAGTTGCGCCGGCGGCAAACTCGAAGTGATCGAGCTTGACGGCAAAAAAGCGCTGAAACTCTCCGCCGTCACCAAAGCGCAGAAGAGCACTTATTACGCCACCGGCCGGATCAAACTGCCCGCTCCGCTCGACCTTGCCGGGCGACAGCTCAAATTCAAAGTCACGACCGTCACGCCCGACCCGGTCATCGCCCTGGTGGCACGGTTCTACAACCTTGGCGACAGCGCCAAACCGGTGTGGAGTTTCACCTCGTGGGGCAAGGTCTTCGCCGCCGGGCCGGTGATCGGGGCCGAACTCTCAGCCGATCGCGGTGTAGGCCTGCCGTGGGAAGAAAAACGGGTCAGCGGCGCGGTGGCCGACCGGGTTGATCTGGTCGAATTCTGGCTCGGTTCGACCGTCCCCGATGTCCCGCTCGAAGCGGTTTTCTCGGATTTTGAATTCGCCAAAGCGCCGGCGGCGCCGACCAAATGGACCCCGGTGACGCCCTACGCCGATGCCCCCGCCAAGGTGGCCCACCCGGTGGGCTCGGTCAAACAAGCGGACATCGAGCGCGCCCGCGAAAACCTCAAACGCTACGATTGGGCCAAAGAATCCTACGATGCGGTTAAAAAACGGGCCGATCAATGGATGGCGCTGGATCAGAAAGGGATCGAGAACATGGTTCCGGCCGGGGATGCTTTTTTCAAGTGTCTGTGTCCCAACTGCGGCACCCAGCCGGAGTTCGCCTGGGCGGGCAATGTTCTGCAGCCGGACGGCAAATCGATCCAATGCACCAAGTGCAAGATGATTTTCCCCAATGACAAGTACCCCGAGAACAAGACTTACACGGTCAGTACTCCGCGCGGCAAGGTCAAGACGATCAAATATTTTGAAGGCCCCGACCAGATCGCCCAAGGGGAAAATTACGGCAAGAAATACCACCTGACCGGCGCGGTCAACTACGTCAAGATCCGCCAGATCGGCACCATCTACTCGGCTGCTTTCGTCTACGCGATGACCGGCGACAAGGCGTATGCGCAAAAAGTGCGCGACGTCCTCGTCCGCTTCGCCGATGTCTACCCCGATTACTCGGTCAAATTCCGCGCCACCATCTATGACAGCCCCAAGGCCAACAGCATGGGCGGCAAACTCTGCGCCTGGAAATTCCATGACAGCACCATCCTGCCAAGCGTGCTCAACGCCTACTCGATGACCTGCAACAGCGGCGTCTACTCCGATGCCGACAAGCTCAAAATCGAGAACGGCATCTGCCGCGAGTACAAAAATTTAATCACCGCCTGGCCGCCGACCAAAGACTGGTGCCTCAACGCGGTTCCCGCCCACATGACCACCGCGGCCTTGTGCGCCGCAATCACCGGCGACCACGAGCTGATGGACTGGGTGCTCAAGGGTCCTGACGGGTTCTATTCCTTTGTCGACAAATACTATACCCGCGACGGCCACTGGTACGAGAGCGCTCCGTCCTACGCCAATATGGCCAATGACCCGATGGTGACGCTGGTTGCCGCCTTGCAGGGCTACAGCGACGCGCCCGATTATCAGGGCGACGACCGCTACGACAAGCTTGACATCTTCAAGGCGACCCCGGCGCTGGAGCTGGTCTTTACCGGCATGGCCAACGGTACGCTGCCGACCGGATATCTTCCCGCGTTCAATGACTCCGCGTTCAATTCCCGCCAGAGCATCAGCCAGCTTGAACTGGTCGCGGCGCTCCGCCCGACGCCGGAGAACCGGGCGCGGCTGACCTATTTCGCGCAGAATTTTCCGGTGACCTGGGGCCGCGAACTTTCGCTCCTGTACCGTGATCCCGAGCTCAAGCTTGACGCCGGCGCGCCGATGCCGGAGGAGTTGCGCAGGAGCTTCATCGCCCCCGGCGGCGGCGTGGCGGTGCTGCGCCGTCCGGCGAGCGCGCAAACGAGCGCGCTGGCGATGTACACCGGCGGCGATGTCGGCGGACACTCGCACAACTCGACCCTCGGCTACTTGTACTGCGACTTCGCCAAAGAAGTGATCAGCGACCTCGGCTACCTCTCGTGGTGGCACGACCACCGCACCTGGAACAATTCGACGCTGGCCCACAACGTGGTGGTGGTCGACGGCAAAATCCAGGACAAGGCCCGGCGCGGCGTCCCGGAACTCTTCGCCTCGAGCGACAAAGGCATCGCGGCAATGCGCTTCGACGCGGCTAACGCCTATCCCGGCGTGACCGGCCGTTACACGAGAGCGCTTTACAACATTCCGCTCCCGACAGGCGGTCAATATGTGATCGACGTCTTCACGGTCAGGGGCGGCGCGAGCCACCTCTGGAATTTCCACGCCGACGGCGAAAGCATGAAACTCGACCGCGCGCTTGACTTCAAGCCGGTCGATATGCTCAAAATCGCCGACAAGGCAACCGGCGCGGATTGGCTCAAGAACGCCGGGGGAGCGAAATTCGGCCCCGGCGTGCTTCGCGCCGACTGGACGTTCAACCCCGAAATCACCACCCGCATGTGGCTCCTTGCAGAGAAGCCGCTCGAAGTGATCAAGGCCGAGGCCCCCGGACTCCGGGATCAGAAAACCCCCTACCTCAAAGTCCCGCTCCACATCCTGCTGGCGCGTGCCGAAGGGCCGGAAAACCGGTTCGTGTCGGTCTTTGAGAGCGCCAAAGGCGGTCAATTCGCGGTCAATTCGGCCGAATTGCTGCCGGCGAAAGAGGGCGGCCTTGAGATCAAAGTCACCTTGTCCGACGGTGCTTACGATCTCGTCTCGATTGCCGCCTCGGGCAAGCAATCGGCCATCCGCCGCTTCGCCGGCGGCAAAGAGATTTCGAGCTGGAGCGAGGGCGGCAACCTTCTCACCGGCAAAATCACCGCGATCGACGTTGACAAAAAGGAACTCACCACCTCGCTTGCCGCGCTTCCGGCCGGTTCCGACTTTAAACATGTCTACATGCTGATCCCGTCCGAAAAGGACGGCGTCTACCAGCTCGACGGAGCTGAGATACGCGGCGGCAAAGTTGTCTTCAAACTCGCCCCCAAAGAGGTGATCCGCCTCAAAACCGGTGTAGAATTCGTGATCAATCAACCGATCGAAAAATAATCACTGAACCCTGAAAGGACCTCCAAACATGAAAAAAGCACTCGCACTGCTGCTCTGCGGCGCCCTCGCCGGAACCATTTGCGCGGCGGACATTCCCGAACTCAAAAAATCAATGGCGGTCAAAGGCGCCGGCGAAGTCGACGGCCTGATGGACGAGGACGGCCTCACCGTCATCGAGCTCAAGGGCACCACCGAGGGCAATGACAAGAACAAGGGCAACAAATATCTCAATTGCAACATCGATCTTCCCGAAGCGGTCGATCTCACCGGCAAAGCCCTGGTGGTCCGCGCCAAAACCGACACTCCCGACATCATCGCCGGCTTCTACGTCCGCGCGTTCAACGACGGCAATAACAAAACTCCGGCTTTGAGCTACAATATCTGGAAACCGGTGCTCAAGACCGATTACATCGACATCGTCCTGATCCCCGGTGAAAGCGGCCTCTTGCAGTGGGAAAAAGCGGTGGTCTCGGGCGACGCTCCCAATGCGGTCAAGCGTCTCCAGTTCCACATCGGCACCCCCAAGGAACTCACGGAGATGAACCTCAAAATCAAGTCGGTCAAGGTGATCGATGACCCGCGGGTGGTTTTCAAGACCGCTGTCGCCGGACTGGGCGAATTCAAAGCGCTCGCCCGTTCGCGCTTCACCGGTACCGGCGTGGTCAAAGCCGCGATGATCGACGGTGTCGCCACGATGATCTGCGAAAGCCGTTCGCTGGCCAATCCCAAGCAGACCAACCAGTACGACGGCATGGCGTTCTCGCTCGCCACCCCGGTCGATCTCGCCGGCAAAACCATCAAGTTCGAGTACAAGGCCCTCGGCCCGGTGCTGGCGATGTACGTCCGCTTCTTCGACGCCGCCGGCAAAAAACCGCTGCTGAGTTTCGTTTCCAAATCCCGTCCGTCCAACGAATGGACCGCGGTTGAGCTCAAGAGCGGCGCCGACTCCGACAAATTCGGCTGGCAGGCCACTGAAGTGAGCGGTGATGAGGCCAAAGCGGTGACCACCGTCGACTTCATCTTCTGCACCCCCGAAAAGGCGGCCGACTTCGGCATTCAGGTCCGCAATTTGCGGGTAGAATAAATTTTAAACCCCAGAACGGCGTCGGAAGCTCGCTTTTGACGCCGTTTTTTTTCGGAGCAAAGCATCATGAAACGAGTATTCAGCGTGATCCTCGGCGCGGGGCTGGCCCTCGGCCTCCAAGCCGCCAATCTGCTCGACGGCGTAACCTCCGCCGACCTGATTCAGGAAACCGGCCGGGCAGAAGTCGTAACCGTCAACGGAAAACCGGCGCTCAAGCTCTCCGGCCACACCGCTGAACTCAAGGGCGACACCAACCGCTACGTCAACTTCAAGCTCAAGCTCAAGTCCCCGCTGTCGCTGGAGAACCGGAGCCTCGCCGTCACGGTGTCAAGCCCCCTCACCCCGCCGGGAAGCGGGCTTTATATCCGTGCCTACAACGCCGGCGACGCCGCCAGGCCGGTCTGGAGCTTCCAGCGCTGGAACAACGAGGTGGTGACGACTGCGCCGCGCACGTACACGGTGACCGGCGGACAGAATGGTCTTTTCACTTGGGAAAATGCGGTGGTCTCGGGCAAAAAGGCCGATCAGGTCGATACCTTGCAGTTTTTTTACGGCAGCCCCGACAAGAACCGTCCGCTCGAATTGATCATCTCCGGGATCGAGGACACCGCCCGGATCGACACCGCGCCGAAACCCAAAGCGACGGCTCCGGCGGGCGACTTCGCCCCCACGATCTTCGCCGGACTCAACGGCGGCTTGAGCAAGATCAACCGCTCGTTCAGCGACCTTGCGACGTTCAAAGCCGAGGGGCCGGACGGTATCCGGATGGCATTCACCCGGGAAGGCAACAACAACTACGCCGGATTGGTGTTCCAGCTCAAGGAGCCGCTCAATCTTGAGGACAAAGCGCTGGAGTTTGAACTCTCCGGCAACGCCCCGCCCGCCGGGCTTTATATCCGGCTCTACAATCAGGGCGGAACCAAGCCCTGCTGGAGCTTCGCCTCGTGGAACGCGCTCGCCAAAACCGAACCTCAGAAACTCACCGTTCAGCGCGACAATGTCCGCGGCATGCAAAAAGAGAAAGAAGTAGTCGACGGCAGCAGCGCCACCAAAATCGACCGCATCGAAGTCATCATCGGCCACCGCGAAGGCAGCGACAAGCGCGACCTTCTGATCTCCGGGATCAAAGTCGCCGAGCCGAAAGAATCCTTTGCCGGCCTCAAAACGGTCGCCGCGTTGACCAAAGTCACCCGCCTCGCCGTTGACGGCAAAGCCACCGCCGAAATTCTTCACCCCGACACCGACGCCGGCCGCCGCGCCGCCGCCGCCATCGCCGACGCGATCGCCAAAACCACCGGCGTCAAACTCACCGCCCGTCCCGGCACCAAAGCCGACCAGGTTCCCGCCGGAACGGTGATCATGCTCGGCAATATTTTCAACAATCCGGCAATGCTGACCACCTACGCCCGCGGCGGCACCCTCGCCGACGCAATTTTCCCCGGCAAGGCAGGCTATCTTGTCGATACCATCGTCGAACCCTACAAACGCGGCAGCGATCTATTGATCGTCGGTGCGTCCGATGACGAGGGCCTCGCCCTCGGCGCGGCGAAACTCGCCGAAATCATCGCCAAACACGGCAAGCCAGGTTCGCTCGAACTCCCGAAACTCTTTGAGGCCGTCTACGCACCGCCCTACGAAAAGGCCCCGGCGTTTACCAAAGATCACATCGAAAAGGGTCTTGAAGAAGCCAACCGGATTCTCGCCGCCGGCCAGCACACTTCGCTCGGCGGCTACCTCGCCACCATCGGCGAACGCTACCGGCTGTGGCGCAACCCCGCCGACGCCAAACTCTACGTCGAAGTCGCCAAAGTCTACGCCGCGAGTGCCAAGGCCGATCCGAGCAAGTTCGGCGGCGCCTGGGGCTTCGACAGCGACTTCCGCTCCTTTGCCGCGATCGGCATGTGGGACCTGGTCGAGCATGACCCGGTTTTGACCGACGCCGACCGGCTGGTCGCCACCAACATGATTGCCCGCTGGCTCCTCGAAGCGATCGTCGCCGAAGCCGCCGGAGGCAAAGGCGGCAAGGGAGTGGTCAGCAACCACCTGACCTTCGCCTCGCTGGGCGCACTGATGGGCAGTCTCTATTTTGAGAAATACTACGGCGAAAAACTCACCGAGCCCAAGGAATGGCTCGACATCGTCCGCCATAACTTCTACCGCCAGATCGAATCCGCCAAAGCGCATGACGACTGCAACGGCTACCAGTGGCTGACCTGGCACCATCTCTTGCTCTACACCACCGCGATGCCGGACAACCGCTTCCTCAGCAACGGCTACGCCGACAAAGTGCTGCGCGGGATGCTGCTGACCATGGACAACCTCGGATACCAGGTTCCCTACGGCGACACCGGCAGCTGGAAGTGCTGGTTCTCGGAAATCATCTGTCTCAACATCTTTTACGCCGCCACCGGCGACCCCCTTGCCGCCTACATCCTCGGCTGGAAGCGAAAAGTGAACGATCAGAAATCCCCCGGGATGTTCTACGCCAAGCTCCCGGCCGCGGCTCCCGAGCCCGCCGGGTTCAACGGCGTTCAGGTGTTCGCGCTTGATCCCGCTTATTTTGAGACCTCGCACGGAACTGTGTCCGAGCTGCCGCTCGACAAGTGCTTCGACAAACTCTCGATGCGCGAAGCGCTCAATCCCGCCGCGCTCTATCTTTTGATCGACGGCGTCAACAACGGCGGACACAAACACGCCGACGCCAACAGCGTGCTGCGTCACACCCAGTTCGACCGGATCTGGCTGGCCGACAACGATTATTTCAAAAGCCAGCAGAAGTTCCACAACACCCTGCTCCTGGTCGCCGACGGCGAAGCCTTTGCCCTCCCCGATTACATCGAATTGCTCGGCAAAGGCGATGAAAAAGAGTACGGCTGGAGCTCGACCCGCGCCAACAACCTCGGTTCCGCCAACTGGACGCGCCATCTGATCTGGCTCAAGCCGGAAAAAGCCTACGTCGCGCTCGACGTGGTCCGGAGCTCCAAGGACGCCGACCTTTTGCTCAAACAGCGCTGGAACGGGATCGGCGAAGTTGAGAAGCTCGCCGACGGCGTGCTTTTCCGTCAGAACGGCCCGGCGATGCGTCTCCAGGGCCAGCCGGAAACCCGCTTTGCGATGTTCGACGACGAGGAGCTCGGCACCAACTGGGCGGGCTATCTTCACGCGCCGAAAGTGGTCCGGGTGGTCGATCAGATGCTGAACCGCAAAGTCAAAGCGGGCGAAAGCATCTCCGTCGCCGCAGTCTGGCACGGCTGCGACCAGGGCGTGGTCGCCCCGTGGAACGTCGCCAACGTCCCCGGCGGGATCGCCATCGAAACCGGCAAAAAACGCTACACCATCACCGCCGACGCCAATGACAAGCTCAGTGTCGCCGCGGCGCCGTCAAACGCCCTCATTGCCGATACGCCACCGGTCACCGATGACGCGGCGGCGGCCACCCTTGGCGGGACGCCGCTCAAGATCGCGTGGAAGGAAGTCCGCAGCCGGACCGGACTCTTCACCTTCACCGGTCCCGCCGAACGGAAGCTGTTCCCGTTTGAGTTCAAGGGCACCGAGCCCAAAGGGCAGAATATCTTCATCGCCGACGCCTCGAACAAGGTCGAATGCGCGATCGACGGCAGCGGCTCCGACGGCGCCGACTCGGTGATGTACGCGCCGAATGAAGTTGCGACATACGAATTCACTTTCGCCAAACCGCAGGAAGTGTCGCAAGTCGAACTCAATTTGTGGTGGGCCAACAGCTCGTCAAAGGGCGTCACCTTTAAACTCAAGACGCTGGAAGTCTACTGCGACGGCAAAAAAGTCGCCACCGTTGACGCGACCAAGAGCGAATATCCCAACTTCGGCAAGCCGGTGCTCTTTCAGGCCGACTTCCCGAAACAGAACGCCAAAACCGTCAAAGCGGTGCTGACGCCGCAAGCCGGTTCGGCGCTCTACGTCGGCGAGATCGCGGTCTGCGGCCCGGCCCCGCTCGACGCCAAAATCCGCAACGTCTTCACCGAATTCACCCGGGTTGTCGCGGTGCCGGCCAAATCCGGCGCCTTTTTGGCGGCGGGAAGTCTTGACGGCAAGCTTGCCTTCTTCGGCGAAGACGGCAAACTCCGCAAGGAGCTTGACCTAAAATCGGCGATCAACGACCTCGCGGTAGAGGATCTTGACGGCGACGGCAATCCGGAAATTCTGGTTGCGCTGCAGTCGGGCGCGCTGATGGTGCTCGACACCGACGGCAAGGAACTCTGGACGAAGAAGTTCGACTTCTACCGCGTCCACCCGGCGCTGACCATCGTCAAAGTCGCCGACCTTGACGGCGACGGCAAAAAAGAGATTCTCGCCGGTTGCGACAACTGGCGGGTCTACGCCTTTGACAGCAAAGGGAAGGAACTCTGGAACTACGAAGTCGTCCATCCGACCCGCGCGGTCGAAGCCTTTGATCTCGACGGCGACGGCAAAAAAGAGGTGCTTTGTGGCACCAAATACTACATGATGTCGGTGCTCGACGCCAAAGGCGCGCGCAAATGGGCCGCCCACTTCGGCCCCGGCTGCCGCGCGCTGGCCGCACCCAAGGCGGATGGCAAAACCTATGTCGCCGCCGGATCGGACGACGGCAATGTATACTTTTTCACCCCCGACGGCAAACTGCTGGCGAAATTCGTCACCGGCGACGAAGTGCGTTCGCTGGTCGCGGTGCCTGACGGCGCAAACGACACCGTCTTTGCGGGCTCGTTCAACGGCTTCGTCTACCGCTTCACCCCGTCCGGAAAGCTGCTGAGCTTCACCGCGATTCCGGGCAATGTCACGCGGCTCCTGCCGCTTAGCGACGGGGCGGTTCTGGCCGGTTCGAGCGAGGGATACCTCTGCCGGATCGACCGCCATGGGGCGATTACCGGATCGATCAAATTTTCCGGATCGATTTCGGATCTGAAAATCAACAAAAAATCAACAATCGTGACGACTTCGCGTGGCGAAATCGCAAAAGTGGATGTAGAGTAAGTAAAATACGATTTGCCGCGCCCGTCCCGGGCGGCTCCGGGCGCGGCCGCGACTCCCCGCCACATACTAAAAGAGATAAGGAAAAGAGATGTCCGAAAAAAAGATTCTGTTCATGACGGCCCGCAAACAACTGGCGCATACCTTCTGGAACGAAACCGGCGCGAAAAAGGCAAAGGAATACGGCTTCAAGGTTGACGTCCCGGCGTGGGATGAGGATCTGACCGACTGCGACTGGTCAAAGAAGCTGGCGGATTACGACGCGATTGTCACCACCTGGAGCTCGCCGCTCTGCTCGGCGGAGTTTCTGAAAGCCGCGCCGAAGGCGAAGATCGTCGGCCATTGCGCCGGCTCGGTGGTGGCGGTGGTTGACGACTCGACATTCTCCACCGACGTCAAGGTCACGACCTCCAATCCGATCATGGCCGAAGCGGTGGCGGAATGGTCGCTTCTGGCGACGATGCTGGCGCAGCGCAATCTCCAGGCGTATGCCAAGCTGCGCGCTGACGATTCGATGAATTGGAAGCAGACCGGCAACATGCGCGACCTGAAGAACATGACCATCGGTCTCTGGGGCATGGGCGACACCACCAAGCATCTCTTGAAGATGCTGGCGCCGCTGCGTCCGGGCCGGGTGCTGGTGGCATCGAATCACTCGAGCGAAGAGGAATTGAACAAGTACGGCGCGACCAAGGGCACGCTGGAACAGCTACTCAAGGAATCGGACATTTTCCACTGTCTGGTGGGTGTGAGCAAGGAAAACTTTTTGCGTATCGGCGAAAAGGAATTTGCGATGCTGAAGGACGGCGCGACGTTCATCAACGGCGGCCGGGCGCGGCTGACTCAGGAAGAGCCGTTGCTGAAGGAACTCCAGAGCGGCCGGATCTCGGCGATTCTGGACGTTTTCCACGAAGAGCCGTTGCCGGAAGACGCGCCGCTCAACAAGCTCTCCAACGTGATTCTGACTCCGCACAACGCGGGTTACACCGGCCGCGACCGGTTCCTGCCGTTCCTGCTGGATGAGTTCCATCGTTTCTTCACCGGCAAGCCGATGGAGAGCGAGATTACCCTGAAGCGTTTCCAGACGATGACCAACGAACGGATGCGTTAATCCGTTTTGAGCGGTTGAATGAATCCGGAAAGCGCCGTCAAAAGTGCTTTCCGGATTTGCTTTTCAGCCCCCCGCGGGCTATTTTATGTTTCCGGCTCACGTGAATGATGAATTCATGTGACTCCGGGAGTTGAATCCAAAAAGATTTTCGGGAAGATCGGACGAGGTTGTTTGACCGCATTGGCGGGTAGGACGACGGCGATACCCAAAGCGGTATCGCCCGAGGACGCTCCCGCCGGGGCGGTCAAACAGACCGGCCGAGGGCCCGAAAAGATTTTTGGATTCAACTCCCCACATCGGGGCGTAGCGCAGTGGCTTAGCGCGTCTGCTTTGGGAGCAGAAAGTCGAGGGTTCGATCCCCTCCGCCCCGACCATTTTTTCTTTTTACTTATATCAGGGCGAAGATCCTTTTTCCTGTCTCCGCGACTTTTCGGAACGTGATTTGTTTTGGGGAAACGCGGGGCCGAGCGGCGCGATGATTGGTTTCCGGAACAGCCCCAGAAATGCACAAAATGCATCAAATGTGAAGCTGACAACTAAAACGACGTTAAGAGCTTATGCCTAAATCCTGATTTGCGGAAAAACGCCATCAACTCGCTCGCTAAAACGACCGATACTTCGAGCATCACCCATTTTAGCGGGCTTCGCAACTGGCATTCCGGCGCGGCATCATGCCTTTTTTTAGAGACAAGCTCTAAGAATCAGGGGTGCCGATGCGTCTTATAGCAACAGAAGTATCAATCGATGATTTGCAGGAAAGACATGATCATGCTCAAAACCGATTCGAGCCAGCGCGCCGCCGTACCTTCCAATACCAATTCCACGTTCAGTGGCGGTGCCCCGGAGCCACTCTGGTCTCCGGCGAAAAATGGAAACTCTTGCTCGCAATCTGTTGCCTCGCACCGGCGCTGAACGGCTTCGCCGCCACCGCCAAAGCAAACATGGATCAATTGATTATGCTCACCCCGCCGGGCGGAACAGCGCTGTCCTATTACATGGAACGGATGCCGCTTGACGCGATTTTTACCGTGAACGGCGGAAAACTGCAACTCAAACAATATCCCGGATTCGGCTTCAGCACTTCGTTCATTACCAACAAAGTCTCTCCCGGAAAACAACTTATTCGCCTCAACGGCAAAGCCGCCGGCGCACCGGTGCAAGTCTCAACCTATGTGCAAATCATCGGCCATCACTTCGACAACGACAAGTGCGCCGGCCCCCTCA
>JBFWIO010000019.1:0-16184 GCA_050255955.1 Victivallaceae bacterium | reverse complement strand
TTTTTCCATCGCGGTCGCCACCTGCTGGCTGATTGCCGCAATGTCGCGCTCCTTGTCGCCGGTCGGGGTGTAACGGATCAGCGGTCCCAGCACCAGCTCGAACTCAAAGTTCGCGCCCGGTTTGCGGCGGGTGATCTCCGGCTGGATCGGAATTCCGGTCTTCAAATGCAACAATGCCGGCGTCCGGTGAATTTGCGCCGGATGACCGAAAAATAGGCACTCCACCCCCTCCGCCCCCGAAGCATGCTGGTCCACCAGCATAGTCAGATTCCGCCCCTCCGCGGCCGCCCGCAGGATCGGACGCACTCCGGCGTTCTTGTCGATCAAGTCGTGCACTCCGCCCTCGCGCTGGCCGAGAATCATCCGGCCGATCAATGGATTGCCGAAGGGCCGCATAAACGACGACATCGGCCGCCCCGCCATATCCGAAAAGGCCGTTCCCGCCACTTCCCAGTTGCCGTAGTGCGCCGAAGTGATGATCACCTGAATCCCCGGCGTGCCGTCGGCGGGAAAAACCGCGGCGATCGATGCCGGATCGCCCGCCGCGGTGATTTTGTCGCGGCTATACAACTGATCCATCTTGACTACTTCGACCAGGAGTTTGGCGAATTCACCGTAGGAGCGGCGGGCGAAAGATCTCGCTTCGGCCTGGTCCTTGACGACTCCCGCGTGCATCACGTGCTGAATCGTCCGCACCCGGTGCCGCCGGTCGATCAAAAAAAGGACGCCGAAAAGTGCGTTGCTCAGGGCATACCCGACCTTGAGCGGCAGCAATTGCAGCACCGCGTAGAGCAAACGGAAAGGCAAATATTCCGCGTAGATCACAAAAATGTTTTTTTCTTTTTTGCGTTTGTCGGCCATGGTCGTCTCCTTTCCGGTAATTACACCAGTTCCCAGATGGTCAGAAAATGCGAAGTGGTTCCGGCCAGCACAAAAAGATGCCAGATCGCGTGAAAATAAGGCCGTTCGCTGATGAAAAAGAAAACCCCGGCGGTGTAAAACACGCCGCCCGCAATCAAACAGGCCATCCCCGCCGCGCTCATGCCCAGCCACAGCGAATGAATGCAGAGCACGCAAAGCCAGCCCATCAGCAAATAAAAATAAAGCGAAAGTCCACGGTAATCTTTCAACGTAAAACACTTGACGATAATTCCGAGCACCGCCGCCGTCCATACCGCAATCAGTACGCCCCAGCCTTTGGCTCCGCCAACCGCAAGCAGCATCAAGGGCGTGTAGGTCCCGGCAATCAACAGATAGATCGCGCAGTGATCCAGTTTGCGGAAAAAAAGTTTCCAGCGGTCGCTTCGCGCCGCGTGATAAAAAGTCGAGGCCAGGTACATCGCCAGCAGCGACGCCCCGTAAATCAGCACCGAGCCGAGCATCAGTGTTCCGGATGAGCGGGCGGTAATCGCCAGCATCACGATCCCGCCGAGGGCGGCGAGGCTTCCCAACCCGTGGGAGATGGCGTTGAGCCGTTCTTCGTGACGGGAATAAAAGTGAATCAGCGTTTCAGCGCCGGTCGTTGAGTTCATTGCGGTTCCTTTTTCGCGCTGTTGCTCCAGCGCGTGCTTCGTTCCCGGATGAAGTCGATGATCCGGAGTTGTTCATCGCGGCCGGTGCCGGTGATCGTGACCGGCGCGCCGAATTCGAGGTGGATTTCGTTTTCCGGGCAGACCGGACCGCATTCGCGGATCAGGCGGCCGAATTTGAGAAAATCGGTTTTGAGGGCAAAGGGGATCACTTTCACCCCGGCTTTGCGCGCGAGCTTGACTGCGATCGTATTGAAGCGCTCGGGAACAAACGTCTCACAGCGCGCGGCTTCCGGAAAAATCAGCACCGATTTGCCGCCGCGCAAGCAGCGCTCGCCCTCTTCCATGATCACCTTGAAGTCTTCGCGGGGGTTGAGCTGGCCCACCCCGATTGCGCCGACCGCGCGCATCGCCTGCCGCATAAAGGGCACGCCGAAAAGTCCCTGCTTGATCACAAAAGTAAAGTCCAGCCGGGGCGAGATGATCGCATTGAGAATCATCGTCTCCACCGCGCTCATGTGGTTGCCGGCAATGACAAAAGGCCCCGGCTCCGCCGACAGATGCTGTAGCCCGCGCAGATGAATGCGGGCTCCGCAACGCTCGAGAATCTCCGCGTTGCCGGCGCTGTAACGCGCCTGATTGATCCGGTCGAAGCGCCCCTCGCGAGAGCATTTTCCGATCCGGTAGAAGTTGTAGTATATCCGAAGATAAAAGTTATAACGGAAGTTGCACAGCAACCTGGTCAGCAGGTCGCGCCGGTCACCCGGAGTGTCGTACGTGTTTGCCGCGAATAGCGATGGGAATGACATAAAAGTCCTGGGGCCCGAAAAAAAACAGGGGGGACAGATTGTCCCCCCGTTTCTTCGGTGCGCCGGAATTACCAGCGACCGCCACGGCTGCCGCCGCGGTTGCCGCCGAAGCCGCCGCCATCACGGGCGGGACGGTCTTCTTTGGGACGGGCTTCGTTGACCACGATGGCGCGGCCGTCGAGCTGTTTGCCGTTGAGGCCTTCGATCGCCGCCTGGGCTTCGTTGGCGTTGCTCATTTCGACAAAGCCGAAACCTTTGGCGCGGCCGGTGTCGCGGTCGGTGATCAGATTGACGGTGTCAACGGTACCGAATTCGCTGAACGCATTTTTGACGCCGGCTTCGGTGGTCGAGAACGACAGGTTACCCACATAGAGCTTCATACTGGAGATCCTTTCGCGGCTTTGCCGCATTTTTCAAGCTGGACAAACGTTTCGATTTGCGGTCTGAAGTTTGCCGGAAAGGAAGGGAAAAAGCTCCATGCTCTCTCCGAACTATCAAGAAAATCAATCAAACTTAATTCCAACCGAGCGATATATCCAATGAATTGCAACTCTTTTCCGCCGGCAATCCCATGACTGCGGCGTTGTGCCATTCATTGCTCGCCTTCTACTATATCGCGCTAAAATAACAATACAAATGCGATTACGAAAAAAAATGCGTTAAAATCAGGCCGGAGCTCAAATCGGAGACGCTGAATGACTTTCCCGGTGCGCTTCTGCGGCGCGAAAACGGTGCAATATTTCGCAATTTTCACCTGTTTGCGGTCGAAAAAACGGGTTTGGCGAAGTATAGTATACCATATCTCATTGCCCGCGCCGGCGTGCCGAGTCCGGGCGGGGCGGACGCATTTTTCAATTGATCCAGCGCGAGGGAATATGAAACAGCCTGAAGCAATTTTCTATCCTTGTCCGGCCGACCGCAGTGAACAACCCGCGATCATCCTGCGTGCCGGGGGCGCGGAGCCCCGGCCGCTCCTGGTGGCGCTCCACACCTGGAGCTTTGACCATACCCAGGATTCGCGCGAGTATTCCGACTATTGTCGCGAGCACAACTGGAATTTCATCTTCCCGGACTTTCGCGGGCCGAACTGGAAACCCGAGGCGCTCGGTTCCGAACTGATGGTGTCAGACATCGTCGCCGCGGTCGAGTATATGAAAGGCTCCGCCAACGTCGATCCCCGCCGCATCTACCTCATCGGCGGTTCCGGCGGCGGCCACGCCACGCTCCTCCTCTCCGGGCGTCATCCCGAAATCTGGGCGGCTGCCTCGGCCTGGTGCCCGATCTCCGACATCGCCGCCTGGCACCGGCAGTGCAAGGACACCCGGTTTGCCGCCTACGCCGACCATATCGAGCAGGCCTGCGGCGGCGACCCGCGGCATGACGCCAAGGCCCGGAGCGAGGCGGAGCGGCGCTCGCCGCTGAGTTGGCTTGCGGGGGCGAAGGATCTGCCGCTTGACATCAGTACCGGCATTCACGACGGCCACACCGGCTCGGTGCCGGTCGGGCAGACCATCAATGCCTTCAACCTCCTCGCCCGGCCGCAGGATCGCTACAGCGATGGCGAAATCGACTTCATCAATTTGCACGAAGCGGTGCCGCCGGACTTCCCCGAGCCCGCCGCCGACCCCGCCTTTGGCGATATCAAAATCCACCTCCGGCGGCAGTCCAACCGGGTGCGGGTCACGGTTTTTGAGGGCGGTCACACCTTGCTCCCCGGCATCGGCATGGCCTGGCTCGCCCGGCAACTCAAGGGCGAAGCTCCGGTCTGGAGCGCCGGTGAAGCCGCCGCCGCCCGGGCGAGCGAACTCGGGAAGTAATCGGGCGATTTTGATGCGACCGCGATTCCATCATCGGCGGAAAAGGGTAAATCAAGACAGGCGATCTCAAGATGCTTCAGCGGACGGCGGAAAAAACGCAGGGAATACACCGGCAGGAACTTTACCGGCTGCTGGAGGCTTTTCAGAAATCGCCGGGATGTGTGGTTCAGCTCGCCGAAGACGTCGGCGACGGCGGGCACAGTCACCATCACTGGGAACTGATGCTGCCGCGTCCGAACCTCAGGGCGGAGTTCACTGCGGCCATTCTCAATCCGCCCGGCGTGCGCCATCTCGGGTTGCGGGATATTCCGAACCACGGCGGGCTCTCCTGCCAGATCCGGCCCAATTATTTCACCTGCCGCTTCCGCCGCCGGATTTTCACCCCGCCGGTGAGGTCGGGCAATCTCAACAATCTTCTGATCCAGTATTTTGTCCTTTTCGCCAAAGCGGTCGAGGAGGGGGCGAGCGAAGAGCTGTTGAGTTCGCTGTCGCGTTCGTTGATCGCGATGCTGATTTTTTTCCTCAAGGAGATCGATGCCAAGCATTATCCGCCGCAGCGGGTGCGGACGTCGCAGCTCGCGGTCAATTACATTTGGGAGCACGCGGTCGACGCCAATCTCACCGTCGAACAGGTGGCGGCGGCGTTCGGAGTGACCCCGCCCCATCTGGCGCGGCTCTTCCAGAGCGAAATTAAGACCACCGTCCGGCAGTTCATCGTCGATGCCCGGCTTCAGCTCGCCCGCGAGTTGCTCAAGGACGGCGAGTATTCGGTCGCGTGCATCGCCGCCATGACCGGCTGGTCGAGCCCGGGGTACTTCACCCGGGTTTTTAAACAGCGGCACGGCGAGACGCCTTCGGAATTCACCCGCAAGGCGCACGCCGTGCGCACCTTTTCCCGGCGGTTGGCCGACCGGACTACTTGACCCCCATTATGCGAAGGTTGTCAAAGGAAAGTTTTGTGGATGTAAAAATATCCCGCCCCGGAAACTCCTTGTCCTGTTCGATCGAGTACCAGCGGACGCCGCTTTCCCGGCAGGCCTTGAGAATCTCCGGCCAGTCGAGGTTGCCTTCGCCGATTTCGGCGAAAACCGGCTCGGAGTCGATCAGTGCGAAATCCTTGAAGTGAATCACCGGAATGCGTCCTTTGAGCTTGCGGATCCAGCTTGCCGGGGAGCCGCCGCCGCGGGTGACCCAGTGGACGTCGAGCTCGATTTTGACCCGGTCGGGATCGGTGAGTTCGCAAAAAACCTCGAGCATCGTTTTGCCGGTGTCGGCAACGCGCATCAATTCGCGGTGGTGGTTGTGATACCCGAGCTCAATTCCGTGTGATTTCAGCACGCGCCCGGCGCGGTTGAAAGTCTCCGCGAGTTGTCGCACCGCAGCCAGATCGGTGTAAGGAAAGTCTTTTCCCGGACTCCCCGGCGCGGTGAAGTTGCAGTTGAGAATCTTCAGCCGCCCGATCAACGGCTCCGGGTCACCCGCGATCGCCGTCATGTCCTCATGGGTGGCCATGCAGTACAAGCCGTGTTTGTCGAGTTGTTTGCGGATGACCCCGGCCGGCAGTTTGACGCCGGAGACCTGAACCGCCTGATATCCCATCGCCGCCAGCCGGCCGAGGGTCAGGTCGAGGTCGCCCTCGGTGGTGCAATGGGCGCGCAGATTGAACAAAGTCACCGCGATCGCAGTGTTGGGAACAGGCATGGTTACTCCTGCGTTTCGGGTTTGGAGATGATTTTGTCGCCGATGGTGAAGATGGTCAGCCCCTGCCACTTTTCGCGCGGCTGGACCGGCAGGAAACGGAGCACCGCCGCACTGATCAACAAAGCAAGCGGCAGAAAGAAGGCGAAGCTGCGTGCCATCGGCTTGTCGCTGATCTCAAGGTTGCTGAAGACAAACCACTGGAGCATCGCAAGCGTAATCCCGAAAAAGACCAGCGACGCGATCCCGGAAACCATCCCCAGTCGGAGTTGCCGGATGCGCCCGACGAGATATGGCGCGCCCAGCGCGATCCCGGCAAGGAGCGGAAGCACCACGAAAATTCCGGGAAGTTTCCCCGCCCAGCCGAAGCCCGCCGCCGGATCGAGCGTCCACGCCTCCAGCGAGGACTTGGAGAGGATGTACCAGAGGTTCTTGCCGACCGCTTCGCCGACCGCGAAGAAAGTGTAGCCCCAGATCAGCTTGGCGTTGGCCCGTCGCGACAGCATTGCGAAAAGGAACGCCGGCAGCGTCGCTTCGGCGAAGACCGCAAAGACGGTGGTCACTTCGGCGATTGACTGCTGGAGCCACTTGCCGGAGAGTGAGAGCGCGATGCCGAGGGTGATTGCAAAAAGACCGATCAGCAGCGTCGCGAGTTTGGAGACCAGCACTTCGCGGCTCTGGTTCATCTTGCGGTTGACCAGTTTGACGTGGAACTCCTTGACCCAGACCGTCGCCAGCGAGTGCATCGAGGCATCGAGCGTGCTCATGATCGCCGCCAGCATCGCTGCCATGAAAACCCCCGGAAAGGGTGTCACCAGTTTGGTCGCGATGAAATGGAAGAACACCACGTCGCCCGCCGCCCCCTTGAGGCTCAGGAGCCGCGGATCGGGATTTTGGAAATAATAAGTGAAGAGGCCAAAGGCGATGAATGCGAGCATCAGCTGGAACCACAGACTCGTGACGTAGGAGACGATCTGCGCCTTGAGCCCTTCCCGCCAGTTGGCGGTCGAGAGCAGGCGCTGAAGGTAGATCTGATTGCTGCTGCAATTATTGAGCGGTCCGACGATGGCGTTCCAGAGCAGCAAAAAGAAGAGCAAACGCACGTAGGGGGTGATCTTGTAGAAGTTCGCCTCGCTGTACTGCGGCACTCCGTGTCCTTCGCGGAACGCGCACGCCACCGCCTCCCACGCGCCGCCCTTGATCCCGGCGCAGAGCACCCAGATCACCGAGATTTCGCCGATCAGGAGGAAGAAAAACTGGACCACCTCGGTCCACACCACCGCTTTCATCCCGCCGGTTACCGTGAAGAGGATGCCGGTGACGCCGACCACCAGGATGGTGATCCAGGCGTCCCAGCCGAACATCCCCTCGAAAATCTTGGCCGAGGAATAGAGCACCATCCCGAGGTAGAGCAGCCGTCCGTAGAGGCCGAAAAAGGCGACCACCATCCGGATTTTGCCGTCGTACCGGTATTCGAGATACTCATACGGGGTGAAGCTGCCGATCTTGAAGTAGAAACGGACGAAGAGATAGTAAAACGGAATCTGGATCCAGCCGAGCAACAGCGGCAGCAGAAACAGCGTATAGCCGTGATTGAACACTTCGCCGGTCACGAAGACCAGCGAAACCGAGCTCAGCATGGTCATCATCGTGCTCAGGCCGACGGCGAAAAAGGGGAGTTTGCGGCCGCCGAGCAAATAGTCCTCGGTGCCCTTGTTTTTGTTGTTGAAATAAAAGCCGACGCCGATCACGGTCAGCAAATAGAACACGACGATAGCGTAGTTGATCCAGTCCATTTTCTTTCCTTACAAGAATTTCCAAGCCGTCGGAGCGTCGTCGTTTTCGACGATGAATCCCCAGGCGGTGCCGCTGTCGACATAGTAGTCTTCGGGATGATCCTGAAACATTTTGAAGGTCTGCACCGGATTCATTTTGGCCACATGACCGTCGATGAAGGATACGTTGTGGGCACCCTCGTGGCGCATCTGCGGCACGTAGGTGCCGCCGCGGCGGAGCGAATAGTACTGGGTTTTGCCGGCGATGCTGGCCGAATCCTGGAGCAGGACGGAGGTCGACGGGCTCCGGAGCGGTTTGGTGTTGAGGGCGCGGAACTCCGGCGACGAGGCGTTGCCGGCAAGGTAGATCAGATTGCGCGCCATCCGGTACATGTTGCCCGCCTGATTGGCCATGATATAGGCGCCGTAGGTCTCCAGATTCTGGCCGTCGGGGCTGTCATAGGCCCTTTCGCGGCTCGGGCAGTAGAAGACCGGCGAATTGAGCGTGATGTAGCGGCTGAAAGTCAAGGTATCGGCGAGACTTGCGGTTTTCTTCATCCCGAACGCGGTGACCACCGGGTCGGTGCGGTAGTAATAGAGCGGGATCAGGCTGTTGGCGTCGCCGCTGTAGAGCAGTGCGGCGGCGGTGAAGTCCTTCAGCCGTCCGGTGCATGAGATTGCCTTGGCCCGGTCGCGGGCTTTGTTGAGAGCGGGCAGCAGCATCGCGGCCAGGATGGCGATGATGGCGATCACGACCAGGAGCTCGATCAGCGTGAAGCGATACTTTTTCATCTCTTTCTCCTTCATTTGAATGAATCTTGTCGAAAGGGAACTGGTTATTGCTTGTTTTTATCGGCGTATTTTATTTCGAGGAAGAAATCATTGAGTTTGACGTGGTCGAAGCTGATGCAGAACTTGCGGTGCCACGCCGCCGCGCCGCGTCCGGGGAGCGACAGCGAGCCGATGAATACCCCGCTGTTCCACGCCGGATTGTCGCCCGGCAGCCGGACCGCCGGATCGCCGGGCGACGCGGTGACGGTTTCTTCGAGGAGTTTCTGCTTGCGGTTGAGGAGCGTGAGTTTGCCGTCGGCGAAAATCAGCCGGTAACTCTTCAACTCCGACGCGGTGTCGAATTTGGCGCTGCGGCCGGAACTCCGGGAAGTGATCCGGCCGGGCTCAAAGGCGATGGTTTCGGCGACCGCTCCATTGGCGACCCGGAGCGCCACTGCGTCCGGCGCGTCGGAGGATTTGACCTGGAGCTGAAAATCGACCGTGAACGGCGCGCCCGGCGCGATTTCGAGCGGATAAAAGAGCCCCGAGCCGTTGTCGGTTTCGCGGTCGGCGATTTCGTAAAGGCTGTCGGGGAGCATCTTCTCCTTGTCCGGAATGCCGAGATTGCCGAAGGGGCGCAGCCACGGCCGCTGCTGGCGGGCGACCGGCGGCTTGGGGGCGATCAGCGGGACGATTTTGCCCTGCCGTTCGGGGTCCGGCGCGACGCCGACGGCGAAATCGTTGCTTCCCGGCCTGATGACGGCGGGATCGAGCTTGAAGATCACCACCTCGCCGTCGCGGGAACTTTCGGGAAATTCTTTGCCGTTGACGGCGAACGTGAATTTGGCGCCGCCGGCGTCTTCGGAGCGGATTTTGGCAGTGACCGCGGTTTCTTTGCCGCGTTTGGCGGCGGCTTCGAGATCGTCGCCGACCACGATCCGGAACTTGAGCGGCGCTCCCGGCGCGAGCGGTCGCGGATAGGCGGGGTCGATCAGCGGGAGTTTGCTGTAGGTGTAGCCCTCGGCGAGATAGTAAGCCGGCTCGTAGCCGCCGCTGCCGCGTTCGGTGGCGTAGTAGCGCTTGTCGGTATTCGCGACGTCGGCCATATCGCCGCTGACGAAACGCTTGAACTGATCCGCCCCGAGGTAGTCGGAGTTGAAGAAATAGACCCCGTCACAGCCTTCGCGCAGTGCGGCGGCGATGGTGCTGTGGTAAAATTCGAGGGTGTTGCCGCGGCCGGGAATGAAGTGCGAGTCGGGCCGCCGCTCGATCCGCGATTCGCTGCCGATCGAGGCGTAGAATTTGACGCCGTATTTTTTCGCCAGCTCGACCGAGTCATGCCACGGCTTGAGCTGGAAATACGCGCCGCCGATCCAGATGTCGACGAGTTTGAGCTTGAACCATGTTTCGAGATCGATTCCGATCGCCCGGCAGTATTCGGCCGAGTCGGGGGTGCGTATGGCGATCAGGATCGGGCGGCCGCGCTTTTTGCCGATCGTTTCGGCGTCGTCGCGGATTTCTTTCATCATTGAAGTCAGCATGGCGAGCTCTTCCGGCGAGGCCTGGCCGCCATTGGCCACCGACTTGAGGAGCTGGGCGTGGCGCATGAAGTCGAGCTCGATGCCGTCAAGGTCGTATTTGGCGGCGAATTCGGCGATGAAGCGGACGAAGCGCCCGCGTACCTCGGGCCGGGCGTAATCGACCGCGCTCCAGGTGCACCATGGAGGACGCGCTTCGGGAGTGCCCATCAGATACTCGGGGTGGGCCTGTTTGAACGGCGAAAATTTGAAGTGGGGCGAATTGTCCTTGCCGACCGCCGCGTCATGGGTGTCGTTGACCCGGACCGAGAGGAAGAATTCGAGCTTGTTTTCGCGGCAGAATTCGCCGGTCATTTTGAGCGGGTCGGTGCCTTGTTCGGCGAATTCCCGGGCGGCGTTGCGCGAATCGGGGAGCGCGCTGGTGTCGGCGGTGAGGAAATCGCCGGTTTCAGTCGGACAGGCGATCAGCGTATAGGCGGTCAAGGGCGAATAAAAGACCGAGTCGACCCGGCCGTCTTTGCAGTGGACGAGGCGCTGGGCGCAGAAATTTTCTTTGGTGGCGGGCAGTTTCCGGGAGATATAGGTGTTGCCGCCGTCGGTGTTGAGGATTACTTTGCGCTGCCGGTTGACGGCGGCGGCGCGTTGCGCTTCCCAGTCTCCGGCGCTGACGGCGAGAGCGGCGGCGAGAAGTCCGGCGGCGGTGATTTTGGCGAAAACAGTCATGACATTGCTCCTTTTCGCTTCAGTTGAGCAACCGGTTATATTCGGATAACGTGTTTTTGACCCCTTCGCGGAGAATCCGGTAGTCGCTGGTCAAGGTGACGAAGTTGACGCCGCTTGCGATCAGCTCCCGGGTGTAGCCAAGATCGATCCCGGCGGTGCCGCACCATTTGCCGTGTTTGCGGCAGGCTTTGACCGCGCGTTCGATGGTTTCGCGGATGCGGGGGTGCTTGACTTCGCCCGGCACGCCGAGACTCTGGCTCAGGTCGGCGGGGCCAATGAAGATGATGTCGACCCCCTCGACGGCGGCGATCGCTTCGATCTCGTCGATCGCCTCGACGTCCTCGATCTGGAGCATCAGAAAGGTCTCGCGGTTGGCGAACTTGATATACTCGGCGAGCGGATGGAGTCCGAAGCCGCTGTCGGCGCTGATGCCGTCGATGCCGCGGTTGCCGAGCGGGTGGAAGCGGACTTCGCGGACGATGGCGCGGGCCATTGCCGCGTCGCGGCAATGCGGGATCATCAGCCCGGCCGCGCCCATTTCGAGCGGCTGGATCAAATCGTCGTAATTGCCGAAAGCCCGGCGGATCATGATGTCGACGTTGCCGGCGCGGCCGGCGCGGATTACTTCGCGCAACCGGGAGGGGTCGATCGCGATGTGCTCGTTGCAGATCCAGATCACCTCGCTGCCGAGGCGGCCGAGAAGTTCGCAGAGGTCGGGATCGGCGTACAGGCTTTTGAGGCAGAAGACGGTTTCGCCACGGCGCAGTTTTTCAAGTACGATACTTTTTCTCATCTCCGGTCGGTGTCCCTCTTTGGCCCCGGCGCTTTCGTTGGGAAAGGCGGCCGGATGGTTGTTCTGATGTCACTTTACTGTATCCGGCGCAAGTGCGCTTTCAATATTTTCGGATGGTATTTTTTTAACGTGGAAATGGTAAAAAAGTAACTATATTCTCGAAAACGAGCTTGAGGACGAAAACTTCGGGGAACCGATGGTTGCGGATATCATGTCGGAAAAAGTTGTGCGGCGGTTGCTTTTTAAGATTTCGATACTATATTGGTAGTGATTTCGGAAAAATGCAATATTGAAGGAGGCCGCGATGAAGCTTGACGCTGTAGTGAGTTTGCAGCAGCCGGTATTGGACACGCTCGGGCGGGTGGCGGCCGGGGAGTTGACGCTGGATCAGGCGAAGCCGGTGATCGCGCCTTTCAGCATCTATCCCCAGCGCGACGGACTGGCGATGGCCCGGGTGCGCGTCGCGGGGGGTGAGTTGACGACGGATGAGCTCGCGTTCCTTGCCGCTTTGACCCGGCGCAGTCGCGCCGCCTTTGCCCATCTTACCACCCGGCAGGATATTCAACTTCACGGCCTCGCGCCGGACGCGGCGGCCGAACTGATCCGGGCGTGCACCGCCAATGGTTTTCCATTTCGCGGCGGCTGCGGCGATACCTTTCGCAACATCGCGATTTCGCCGGGAAGCGGCTTCGCGCCGGGGAGTCTTTTTGACCTTGCGCCCTACGCCAAATTCTTGACCGATGTGATCTACGACTGGGACGATGCCTTCAAACTTCCCCGCAAGCTCAAGATCGGCTTTGCTTCCGCCACCGATGCGGCGCTGGCGCGGCGGCAGGATCTCGGCTTCGTCGAAGCGCTCGATGACGCCGGACGACGCGGCTTTGCGGTCTATGGCGGCGGCGGCTTCGGCAGGAATCCCCTGCTTGGGGTTCCCCTCTTCGACTTCCTGCCGGCGGCGGATGCGGTGCTTGCCGCCCGGGCGATGGTCGAGCTATTCTACGACCACGGCAACCGTGAGCAACGCGGCGAGGCGAGGGTGCGCTTCATTCTCAAAAAACTTGGCGAAACGGCGTTCCGCGAACTCTTTCTCGATTATTTCCGCCGGCTCGACCGGCGCCATTACCCGCGCCCGCCGCGTTTCCCCAAAAATTCGCCTTGTGCCGCCGCCCCCCTCCGGCGCTATCCGGCTGAGCGCAAGCTTGAGGCCGACCCCGAGTTTCAGGCGTGGCGGCAGCTTGCGGTTCGTCCGACCCGGATATCGTCGCGCCGGGTGAGCGTGACTTTGTTCATCCCCAATGGAGTGCTCAAGGCGACGGATTTCGCGGCGGTGGTGAAGCTCTTGAACACCTTTGCGGTTCCGGCGGTGCGTTTGACTCCTGAGCAGAATTTCCTGATTCCGGCGCTCGACCAGTCGGCGCTTCCCGCTTTGTTCCGGGCGCTCCGGGCGCTGCCGCCAGACTTGACGTTCCGGAGTCTTGCCGGTCAGCTTGAATGCTGTATCGGTTCGACGGTGTGCAAAATCGGGATTCTCGATGCGCCCCGCTACGGGGTTGCGGTCGCGGAAGCGATTGAGCGTGAGCTTGTCAAACTTCCGCCGGAGCGGCGCGCCGGATTGCGGACGAAGATTCTTGAAGCGGTGCACTTCTCCGGCTGTCCCAACTCCTGTACTTCGCATCAGGCGGTGCGCTTCGGCTTCCACGGCTGCCGCAAGGTGATTGACGGGGCGCCCTCCGACGCCTTCGTCCTCTGGCGGCGCGACCCCGCCGATCCTGATGCGCTCGGGGTGATGACCGAGGAGGTGATCCCCGGCGACCGGCTCCCGGCGCGCGTAGTCGAATTGCTCGCCGAAGCCGGGTTGCTCCGCTGACTACTGGAGCCTCAGCTCGGCGGGCACGCCCGCGAGGCCGATTCCGAGGTCGCCGGCGGACCATACCAGGAGCCGGAACTTGCGTTCATTGGCAGCCGCCGGGAAGGTCACTTTTTCGCTCGCTTCGAGGTTGTCGGCCGCGTCCGCAGCGAGCCACGGCAGCCGCGCGGCGTTGCCGGTTTTGACCCCGCTGAAGCGCTGCAGGATATTGCCGTCCTGATCGGCCAAAATGCCGCCGTAACCGCCGGGATGGATCGGGGTCAGTTTCACCGTCATTTCCCTGACTCCGGCGGGGATGTCGATCACGTAATTCTGGGTCGAGCGGCAGCCCATCGTGCTGTCCGGCGCGAGCAACAGCGCCGCGTCGCAGCCCGGCGACGGCGGGAGATTCCACACCGCGGTCATGTCGTCGTCGATGGTCAACTTCAATTCGTCTCCTTTGCGGCCCGGCAAAGTGACGGATTCACTCCACGCCTGTTTGGTTGAAACTTTCTTTTCGAAAACGGTTTTGCCGGTCGCATCGGTGATGGTCACGATCGACTCCGGTTTGCCGGCCGGGCGCGCGCCGTAGGGGATGCGGACGATTTCCTGCTGCGAATTGTCGGCTTTGAGCCGGAGCCGGAAGACCTTGCGGTCGGGAGCGCGGACGCTGAAATTGACTTTGCCGCCCTTGAGGAATTCCTTGAGCACTTCGGCTTCGCGGTATTTGTAGGCGCTCTCCGGGTGGGCGGCGTTCCAGCGGGCGACGCCGTCGATGAGACCGGGAACGGTGGCGAGGTTGATCGACAGCGCCTTGCCCGCCGGGTCGAGGTCGGTGAAAATATGACGGTCGAGCACCGCCGCCGCGATGTCGCGCTTGCGCTTGTCCTGGTCGAGGTTGGCGGCGTAGATCACCGCCGGGCAGATCAGTACGTTGAGGCCCGGCGCCGCGGCATTGTAGGGCTTGCCGTCCCACGAGGCGCCGTAGGGCCAGGCGGCGGCGTCATCGAGAAAGGCCGAAGCCAGCCAGTTGGCGCCGGCGGTGATTGCTTTGGCCGCCGCCGGATCTTTGGTTTCGCGGTGGTACTGAACCAGACCCTCAAGCAAAACCCCGATCAGGAACGGACAGTTGCCGAAGGAGTCGGGGTGGTTGTTGCAGTGGGGGCCGGGGAGCACGTGGGGCCACGCGCCGCCTTTGGCGAAATTCTGTTCGTCCATCGCAACCTTGGCGATTGCCCTGGCCGATTCGAGGCAGGCGGGGTCGGAGGTCGCGCCGTAGAGCGCCATGATCGCTTTGAGGCTCCAGCCCGCCGAGCGCTCGTGACTGCCGAGGTGCTGGAAATTGGGGGCCATAAAGTTGTTGATGTGTTCGCCCAGCATCAGCGCCGAATTCATCACCGCGGCGTTGCCGTGGAGCTGCCATTCGTTGACCATGCCCTGACTCCAGACGTGGCCGTTTTCGGCGCTGAAGGAGTAATCGAGGCGGTAGCTCCAGCTCGCACGGTCCGCCACCTGATAGCTCATGCCGGTGTGGCCGACCGAGTGTTCGGCGTTGCCGCCGAGATAGTAGGGGTCGCGATACGCGTGGATGATGTCGACGTCGGCCTGGTGCTGGGCGGCCAGCGAGGCCAGCCGGGCGGCGAGGCGGTTGCCGGTGCGGATGAAGTGGACGGTCATGCCGTGGGCGAGGTCGTATTCGTTGTTGCCCCAGTTGTGGCCGCGTTCGCCGTACCAGTCACCGTAGTTGAGGAAGCCGTATTCGCGCTGCTTGGCTTTGCTCTCGAGGTGGCCGATCAGCGCTTTGTCGATCTTTTGGTCATACGCGTCAAAGGAATGGTCGGTGGCGGGCGAAGCGCCGGGAATGGCGGCGGTGCGGAAATACCAGTCGCGTTCGAGTACCGCGATCACCGGGAGATTGGCATCGGCATCCACCCGGGCGGCGGTGACGCCGGGGGCGAAGTCGAGCCGGAAGTTCTCGCTGAACGCCATTCCCCATTTGAGGCGGTAGCGGCCCTCAAGATAGGGGAAGCGCAAGTAGCCCGGGAGCTGTTTGCCGAAATCGGGCGAGCCCTGAAGCGGTAGGATCTCGAAGTTGAAGCGTTTGCCGTCGCTCGACACCGCCTTGGGATAGCGGAACGCGAAGTCACGGATCGCCGCCCCGAAGCGGCTGCCGTCGGCGGTCTCGGCGAGCACGCCGCCGCTCAGGCGGCCCTTGGCATCGGTCTTGCCGTCCTGCCGGAAAGTCTGGTCGTCGAGCTGGAAAAAGCGGCCGGGGCCGGTCTTGGTCAGGGTTCCTGTCGTGGAAAGTGCTTCAAGTTTGGCCACCGGCTGCGCCGGGACGAAGCTCAAATGAAGCGAATTGAAGTCGGTGAATTCGGTTTTGAGGTTGGTGACCACGGTCTGGAGCGAGCCCTCGACAGCCATCGAACCGGCGTGGAAGCGGAGCCGGAGAACGCCGCGGGCGAGGTCGCCCATCGCGCCTTCGATTTTGACCGTCGCGGTGCGGTCGCCGGATTCTTCGAGCGCGATCGCGTCGGGGGTGAAGACGAATTCTTTGCCGTTCCCGTCGGTGAGCACCGGATTGAGCAATTCCCCGAGCGCTTTGGCCCCGGCGGCGAAGCGGACGCCGGCGCGGGTGATTTCGGCGGCGAGTTTGCCGGTGTCGAGATTGATCACGTCGTTCCCGCGCTTGACCGTAAGTCCGGCGGTCGCGGCCGCGCGGTTGACTTTGTTGCCGGCTTCGACGGTGTAGAGCGCTTTTTCGCCCGCCTTGAGCGGGGCGGTGAACTGGATCAGCACCCATTTGACCGAATCGTCGGGCCAAAAGGCGGTGATATTGTACTGCGCGGGGACTTCGCGCCCGTCGGGGCCGAGGAGCCGGAGGT
>JBFWIO010000018.1:0-16380 GCA_050255955.1 Victivallaceae bacterium | reverse complement strand
GGCAATGCGCGACCTTTTCCGCGCTTCAACGCAAAAAACCTTGGTGGTGCCGGGGGCAGGGGAGACGGTCCGGTGCGGGGGCACCGGAGCCGCGCGGATTGGCAATGGGGGAATCTCGCGCCTTGCCTGTCGTTGATCCCTCAGTCACGTACCAAAGTACGCTCCTTCGTGTCTCCTCCGGCCAATACGATCTCTTCCGCGCCGCTACGCAAGAAAAACACCGTGGAGCGGAATGCTTTCGCCTGTTGAGGCGGGCTTCATTTACTTGCCGTCGGCTGAGATCCGCAAATTTTCGCTTCCAAGACTGTGAATTACGGTGTTCCGGGGTTATAGTATGGTGCCGGCAAGTACCGGCGGCCGGAGTCGGTACTCCGGACGAAACTTGCCGCAAGGCGTTTCCGACTGACCGCCGGATCAGCATCGGAGCTCCCGATGAATAATTGTGCCGTCAATTGCGGCTCGCGTCCGGCGCTCTTTGACCGCCGCCGGAAAAAGGGACATCATCATGAGCGACGAAATTGAAGATCAACCGGCCGAACATCGCCGGCGATTGCGTTACCGGGGCACCCACCCGCGCCGGTTCGAGGAAAAATATAAAGAACTCAACGGACAGGAGATCGATAAGATCATCCGGAGCGGCAAAACCCCCGCCGGCATGCACCGCAGCATCTGCGTTGAGGAAATTATCGCGGCACTTGAGCTTCAGCCCGGCATGGTCGGGGTGGACGCCACCTTTGGCTACGGAGGCCATAGTCAGGCGATCCTCAAGCATATCACCCCCGGCGGACTTTTGTACTCAATTGATGTCGATGCTCTGGAATTGGCCAAAAGCTTGGCGCGGTTGCGCGCGGCAGGATTCGGCGAAGACGTGTTGCAGGTCCGGCAGTTGAATTTCGCCGGAATCGCCAGATTGCTCGCGGAGCAGGAGCAAGGCTTCGACTTCGTGCTGGCCGATCTCGGCGTATCCTCGATGCAGATCGACAACCCTGAGCGCGGCTTCAGCTTCAAGCGGCCGGGCCCGCTCGATCTCCGGCTCAACTCCAAGCGCGGTGCGACCGGGCGCGATGTCTTGCGCAAAATGTCCGAACCCGCGATCGAAAAAATGCTCCGGATCAATGCCGACGAGCCCTTTGCCGCCGAAATCGCCGCAGTCCTTTTCGCCAAACGCGAAAAAATCGAAACCACGCTCGACTACGCCGACGCCATCCGGCACAGTCTCAACCGCAAGCCGCTTGACCCGGAGGAACTCAAAGATACTCTCCAGCGCTGTTTCCAGGCGCTCCGGATCGCGGTCAACGACGAATTCAGCGCGCTCGATTCTTTGCTCAACTCCTTGCCGCTGGTGCTGAAATCGGGCGGACGGGTGGCAATTTTGAGCTTCCACTCCGGCGAGGACCGCCGCGTCAAGCATGCGTTCAAGGACGGTTTTGCCAACGGCGTCTATCAGGCGATCGGCGGTCCGATCCGGGCGTCGGCGCGCGAACGATTCGAAAATCCCCGCAGCAAATGCGCGATCCTGCGAACCGCCCGGCTGGCCTGACGCTGCCGCGCGGCAACAGGTCGCGCTCAACGCGTTGAACAGTGATCCAAAAGCGTCTTTTGCCGCTTGCAACCGGCGGCGCGGCGGGGTATAGTAAGCGATATTCTTAAAACTCAATCATTCAAAGGGAGCGCTCCGATTTCATCATGCTCATGTATATTCAAGCCATTATCCTGGGGATCGTCGAGGGGGTCACCGAATTTCTGCCGATCAGCAGCACCGGACACATGATCATTGTCGACACCTTCATTCACTTCGACAAATCGTTCCGGGAAATGTTCCTGATCGTAATCCAGCTGGGGGCGATCCTCTCGGTGCTGATCTATTTCCGCGACAAGCTCTTTCCTCTCGGGGCGCTCCGCGACAGGGCGGAATTCCGGCGGATGTTCAATATCTGGCTCAAGGCGGCGGTCGGGGTGGTTCCCTCGCTGATTGTCGGCGGTCTTTTCGGCAAAATCATCCAGCGCGCGCTCTTCAACGTGACCACCGTGGCCGTCGCGCTGCTGATCGGCGGCATCGCGCTGATCCTGATCGAGCGGCGCAAATGCAAAGTGGTGGCGACCGACATGGAAACGCTCTCCTATCCGCGCGCTTTCATGATCGGTTGCGCCCAGTGTCTCGCGATGATTCCGGGCACCTCGCGCTCGGCGGCGACGATCCTCGGGGGCATGATGCTGGGGACTTCGCGCGAAGTCGCGGTCGAGTACTCGTTTTTCCTCGCCATCCCGACCATGATGGCGGCCTCGGCCTACAGTCTGATGAAAGACGGCGCGGCGCTGACCCGGCCGCAGTGGATCGCCACCGGGATCGGCTTTCTGGTTTCCTTTCTGGTGGCGTGGGGAGTGATCGCTTTTTTCATGAATTACATCCGCAAGCGCGATTTCAAGCTTTTCGGCTGGTACCGGATTGCGCTGGGGATCGTGCTCCTGATCTATTTCGGGATCGGCAAGTGAAGCGTTTCCGAATTGAGACAGCCCCCAAAAGGTGCATCCGACGATGAATGCCAGTGACACTCTTTCTCCCGCCGAGAGCAAAAAGGCGATGCGCAACGCGGTGTTCGCACAGTGCTTCGGCATGCTCGGCACCTCGCTTTTTGAAAACGGGGTGATGCTGCTTTATTTGCTCGCCCTCGGCGTCAGCCAGAGCCGGGTGATGACGTATCTCGCGCTGCCGTCGATCTGTTTGATCAGCACCATTCCGGCCGCCTATTATGCCGAGCGGGTCGGCAAAAAGCGAATCGGCGGCTCCGGCAACTTCCTCTGCGTCGCCGGAATGCTGACCATCGCCTCCTCCGGCTTCGTGCCGGGGAGCGGTGCGGAAATTCTGATCATCGCCGGCATTGTTCTCTTGTAGCTCGGGATCGCGATGTACCAGTCCTCGTGGTTCGCCCTGCTCGGCGGAGTGGTGCCGACGGCGCTTCGGGGGAGGTTTTTCGGAACATTGCGGATTTCCTGGCAGTTCTCGTGCATGCTGGTGGCGGCGGCGGCGGCCTGGGTGCTCGGTCGCGGCAATTCGGTCTGGGTGTATCAGGGAGTGATCGCGGCGGTCGGGCTGCTGATGCTCTGCCGCTCGTTTTTTTATCGCCGCATCCCGGAAACGGTGCGGTCCGAGCCGCCCCGGGAATCGTTTTGGCGGGCGCTGACCGACATTGTTTATCTGCGCGACTTCGCTTCGTTCGGCGCATATGTTTTTCTCCTCCGCATTTTCACCGCCTACTGCCCGACCATTTTTGCGGTATTGGAAAAGGAAGTACTCAACCTCTCGGCCGAAACCGTGATCTGGCTGGCCAACGTCGGACTCGGCGGTTCGGTGGTCGGTTTTTTCGCCGGCGGCAGGCTGGTTGACCGGATCGGCACCAAGCTGGTGTTCTGCATCTGTCACATCAGTTTCGCGGTTATTCTGCTGCTTTTTGTCATGCGCGCAGCGGGCGGTCAGGGGCTGTTGCTGCCGATGTTGTTCCTCGCTCATTTCGCTTTCAACTTCGCGTTGGCCGCAAGTTCGATCGCGGTGACCACCGAAACCATTATGATCACGCCCGAGAAAAACAGTTCGCTGGCTTCGTCGGTACTGGTGGCTTCCGGCAATCTCGGGACGGCGGTGGCGGGAATCTGCACCGCGGTGGTGTTGAAGCTGGATTTTTTGAGCGAACACTGGCAATTACTGGGGCTCGGGTTGTGCAAATACGACGCAATTTTGCTGGCTTCATCGGTGATGGTGCTGCTGCTGGTGGTAACGCTCGGGCTGGTGCCTTCGGTGCTGACCCGGAGCCGTTCCGGCGGGGAATTCTGACTGCTTTGTGATAGAGGAAGCTGAAAAGAGACAAATATGAGTTCACCGAATTCGGCGGCGACCGCGGGGCGCCGGTTGCAATTGCGGCTGCTTGCCGCCGCCGTGGTGCTGTATTTTTTTGCCAATCTCCACCGGGTGGCGGTGCCGGGGTCGATTTTTGACGAACTTCAAATGAGTTTTGCGGCTTCCGCTTCGGCGGTGGCGATGACCGGTGCGGTTTTTATGTATGCCTACGCGCTGATCCAGCTTTTGGTCGGGCTTTTGGCCGACCGCTACGGCGGCAGCCGGGTGATTATGGGGGGATCGCTGTTGTTTACGGCGGGAGCTTTGCTGTTTCCGCTGAGTCCGGGTCTCGGCTGGCTTTATTTTAGCCGGGCGTTGATCGGGGTCGGATGCGGCTCGATTTATCTATGTCTGGTCAAGGAGACCGACCGGCTGTTTCCCCACAACTTCACCGGCGTGCTCGGCTGGATCGTCGGCATCGGTTATATCGGCGGGGTGGCGGGGGCGCTGCCGCTCGGGATGGCCGCCGGGGAAATCGGCTGGCGCTGGGCCTTTGGCATACTCGGCGCGCTGCTGGCGCTGACGCTGCTGGTTTACTGGAAGTGTTATCAGAAAGTCCCCCGTGAAGTCGTCAGCGGCGGGAAACTCTCGCTCACGCCGATTGTTGTAACTTTGCGCAACCAGCTCAATTTGCGGTTGCTCGGGGTGCTTGCCGGGGGCTTCGGCGTTTATTACGCCATGCTGACCGTGGTGGGCAAGAAATTCCTCGAGGACTTCTGCGGCGCGTCGCCGGCGGCGGCGGGGGCGTGCGCGTCGCTGATGGTGATCGTGTCGGCTCTGACCAATGTGATTACCGGCGGCTTCGGACGCTATATCGGGAACCGGCGGTTGCCGCTTTTTCGGGTGGCGCGCTTTTTGCCGGTGGTGTCGTCGGCGGCGATGGCGGGGGCGGTGCTGCTGGGGTACCGCGCGAGCGCCTGGCACATGGCGATGCTGTTGCTTTTTGCGGTTTCGGCGGGGTTCAATCCGATCTTTATGGCGCTCTGCCGTGAACTCAATCCGCCGCGTCAGGTCGGCGCGGCGGCGAGTTTGCTCAATGCCGCCGCCTACATCGGGGTGGCGGTTGTCGGCAACCTGGCGGGCATGCTGATGGAGTTCTGCGGCGGCTCCGCGGCGGTTCACACCGCCGACAAGGTGATCTATCCGGCCTCTTCGTATCTCGCGGTGCTGCTGCTGTCGCTCGCGGTGGCCGCCGGAGCCTGCCGCCTCGGGCGCCACATCCCCGAGACCTTCGGCAAAAACATCTCCGGCGAATCTTCAACATTATCCCCCCAAAAATGATTTGCGGTAAAAGGTTCTGAACTTGTCGATAGCCGGACTATCGGCAACTCCATCGCCGCATTTTCGCATGCAAAAACGCCCGGCGGCAAAAAAAATCAAGAAAAATTACAGATGTAGTTTAAAGGCCGCTTGCATTTTTACCATACAATTGTAGTTTATGTTGAAAGCCCAAACCGGAAAGGATTTTTATCATGGCCGTTTCAATTTCGCCGGGAGAGCTCGAAGTGATGAAAGTGCTGTGGGACGAGTCGCCGCGGCCGGTCACCTCGATCATCGCCGGGGTCAGGGTTCGCAACGACTGGGACAAGAACACCATCGGCACCATGCTCGAACGACTGGTGCGTAAGGGCGCGGTGGCCCGCGAGGGGGCGCGCCGTTCCTATGCCTACCGCCCGCTGGTCGGCCGCGACGAATACCAACTGGAGGCGGCGAATGATTTCGTCGCCCGCGTTTTTGACGGCAATCCGGCTTCGGTCTTCGCCCTTTTTGCCCGCCGCCAGGCGCTGTCGCCAGAGGACATCGCCGAATTGCGCAAAACCCTTGACGAACTGGAGGCCGGGCATGAGTGAAATCGTTTTTCTGATGCTTCATTCGCTGGCCAAGGGGCTGGTGCTGGTGGTGCTCGCTTCGGCCGGTCTCGCCCTCGGCGGGGCGCGGCTGTCGCTGCGGCAGCAGCGCTGGATTTACACTGCGTTTGTGCTTGCGTTGCTGGTTCCATTGACGCTTTTTAAACGCGAATTGCCGCTTCCGGCGGTGGTCGAAATGCCTCCGGTCATCGCACCGGCCGTTGCGGCGGAAACGGTGACGGCCGCGCCGGTCGCGGCGGCTCCGGTTGAACTTCCGCAGATAACGCTTCCGGCGGTACGGCAGTCGTGGAATTGGGCGGCTCTGGCTGGCGGGGTTTATCTCGCGGTGGCACTGTTGATTTTCATTCGGCGGCTGGCGCTGATACTGCGCTGGGAGGCGAAAACCCGGCGCTGTCCGGCGATCGGGGACGAACGTTTGCTCCGGCTTGCCGCCGAAGCGCGCGAGCTTGCCCGGTATCGGGGCAGGGCGCGTTTGCTCGACGGCAGTGGCGTCCTCTCCTCGCCGGGTTGCTTCGGGCTCCTGCGCCCGAAGCTTCTCTTCCCCTGCGACGAATTGCGGCTTTGTTCGGATGCCGAAATCCGGATGTTCCTGCTCCACGAATACACCCACCTCGCGGCGGGCGACCAGCGCGGGACGATTTTTTTCTATCTCCTCGACGCGGTGCTGTGGTTCAACCCTTTTTATTTCGCACTCCGCCGCCGTCTGCTGCGGTTGTGGGAAAATATCTGCGATGAAACCGTAATCGAGCGCTGCGGCAACGATGTGGCGTTGAAGAAAAGTTACGCCCGACTGGTGGCATCGCTCTCGATCGGCGAAAGCGCCGTTCCCGGCGCGGCCCTCAGCGGCACCGCCCGGGAAATCAAAAATCGCATGGAGGGAATTATGAAAGCAGGATCACGAAAACAGAACCTCTGCCTTACCGCCGCCTTGCTCACGCTCGGGTTCGGCGCGGCTTTGGTATTGCCCGGCTGTGGAACGGCGGCGAAGAAAGTTGAAATCCCCGTTTTCACCCCGCCCGCCGGGATTACTCCGGAGGAAATGAGCTGGAAGAAATTCGGGCCGCCGACCGAGAAATTGGTAAAAGAGGGCAAATACGAGGAGGCTTTGGCCCGCTATGTCTGGTATTACCAGAATATTTCCAAAGTTGAACGTGCCGAGGCCGGGGTTAAAAATTCGTTTGTGCTGTATTATTGGAAGGAATTCGGAGGGAAATATCCGAAAGCGCTGGCTGTCTTGCGGCAACTTCGGGCGGAGAAAGCCGAGCTTTTTTTGTCCGGCAAAGCTCAGTTGCAATATCCCGGTCGCGACTGGAAAAAGGAACCGGCCAAGTCGCAGGAAGACTGGCAGAAATTCTTCATTCAGATGGACGGAGACAGCTGGCAATTTGCCGACATCACCGGCATTGACCGGACTTTGGGTGAACCGGAGAAAAGCTATCAATTGTTTCTTGAGCTCGACCAGACTCAACCGGCTTGGGCAAAAAAGGTCTGGCCGATGGTGGAAAGTCTTGTGGTGGACAAGCAAAATTTTGCCCTTGCCCTTAAATACACCCCCGATTTCAAACAGCGCTGGAAGAATATTCAAGCTACCATGAATTCGGATATCAATCATGCCCGGACCAATTCGCTCTTTCTCGATTATCTCAATCGTGACGACTTCAGCCGCGTTGAAACTGTGCTCAAAATTTTCCGCGCCGGCACCAAGCCGGAAGACATCGCATTTACGCGCGAGTGTGTAAAAGAGCTTGCGATTTGGCGGCAGGAGCTGGCAAAGATCGTCAAGGAAAGTCAGGAAAAGGCCGCCAAAAAGGCTTTGGAGGCCAAGCAACCGTAACCGATACTCGAATTTCAATCACTTCAATCCTGGCCCGCATCGACCATGCGGGCTTTTTCATTCCGGCTTGAGCTGAAAGGCGAAAATATTCCGTTTATTTTTCGTTTCCGGCTTGTTTTTTGAATGCAACTCGATTATAATTAAATAAGAAATTTCAATCAATTTCATTCACTTGGAATAACAAGGGAACGCGATGACCAAATATCAGCATGTCTATATTGAGTTGGCCCGGCAACTGGAGGCCAAGATTCTCGGCGGGCATCTGCGTACCGGCGAGAAACTGCCGACCCAGCGCGGGCTCGCCGCCGCTTACAACGTCAAAGAAAACGTCGCCCAGCGCGCGCTCAATATTCTCAAGGAAAAAGGCCTCGTCGAAGCCCGCCGGGGGGCCGGGCTCTATGTAAGCGACCGCCGAAGTGCGGGCGAAAAAATCCTCAACTTTGCGGTTTTTCAGCACACCGAGCGGGTGCCGGAGATGATTCCGTACTGTTCGATGGCGCTGCGCGGCATTCAGCGTTGCGCCGACCAAAAAGGGGTGGAACTGACCATGCACTACGGCATCATGCTCGACAATTCGGAGCAGCGGCTGGAGCAACTCCTCCAACGCCACGAGGGTGTGAGCGACGCGGTCATTTTGCTCGGCGCATTCAATCCGGGCTGGCGCGAATGGCCCTGCCACATTCCGATCGTCGGGGTTTCGATCCACGACAGTTGCCACGGTCAGATTTCGACGATTTCGCTTGATCCATTTGACGCCGCGGTGTTGGCCGCCGAGTATTTCAAGCGCCGGAATATCCGCCATGTCCGCCTTTTCGGTCTCGAAGTCGGCGAGCAGATGTTGCGGATCGAAGCCTTTCGCAGCATCTGGGACGGCGAATGCACGGTGCTGGTGCGCAAATCCCTCCAGCCTCTGGCCGAGTCCGAATTCATCTACCAATATCCCGATGCCGACGGCCTCTGGTTCGGCAACGGCACGCTCGCCGAGTGGCATGCCAAGTTCTTCCGCCGCAAATACGGCCGCGTTCTCGCCGATTGTCGCGCGGTGGTCGCGCTCGACGGCAAAGCGCTGGTCAATCCCCTGACCTTTGAACCGATGAATACGATCAGTCCGGACTGGGAGCTTGCCGGTGTGCGCGCGTTTGACGAGGCGGTCCGCCGGATTGAGTTTCCCGGCGGCGGCACCATCCGCCAGTACCTCGGCGTGCGTTTCGAACCCGCCCGTTCGTCCTTGCCTCCGTCTTCCCCGTAACCGGGGAGAATCAAATAGCATTCTGACATACAGTCTCCGGAATCGCTCCGGGGGCCGCGCCCCTCCTTTGCCGTGATCATCCGCATATTCGTGTGGCATCGATAACCCATCTCAAAAAAGGAATCCGCAAAATGAAACGACAAGCCTTCACCCTGATCGAACTTTTGGTGGTAATCGCCATCATCGCCATTCTGGCCGGCATGCTGCTGCCGGCACTCAACCAGGCCCGGCGCAAAGCCGCCAACACCAGTTGTACCAACCAGCTCAAGCAGCTCGGTACCGGCGAGTCGCTTTACAGTCAGGACAACAACGACTTCGTTTTGCCCGCCGCTTACGCGTATACGAACTACACCACCAACTCGTGGTACGAACTCCTCTACAAGAACAATTACGCCAGGCAGCTTTGCTCGCGCAAAAAAGCCGACGGCACCCTGATCCCCGCCGGCCCCATCTGCGCCGGTTCGCAGCCCGACGTCGGCAGCCATTTCTACAACGGTTCGGTCGGCACCTTCATCCTCTACAACAGCAGCGGCTATCCCTCCGGTTCTTATTCAAGCTACGCCAAAATCGATGCGAGCTGCGGCTATCATGTCGGCGCCAACATCGAATATCCGCGCAAGCTCAATCAGGTTCGCAATTCCTCGCGCAAAATTTCACTGATCGAGAGCTACTATTTCATCGCCCAGCGGGCCTGGCTCCAGAGCAACGGCGCCTGGCTTCCGCTGCCGCCCAACGGCATGATCGCGTGGCTCCGGCACACCCCGAATACCGCCAACAGTCTGTTCCACGACGGCCACGTGAACGCGGTCGCCCGGCTTGATTACAATACCAAGGTTGACGGGGTGCTCAACGTCCAGCGTTACTACTTTGACCCGATCTACTGAGCCGCCGCGTCGAAAATGCTATCAATCGTTGCTTTGTGCTATTGTCTTTCCGAAAAAGTGGCGGTATACTATATCAAACATCATTTAATCACGAAAGCTGGGCCTCTTGAAAGTTTATCACAAGGAGACGAAGATGATGCAACGATTTGTGCCGGTACTGCTGACGCTGGCGGCTCTCTCCGCGGCCGGGGCGGACAATCTTCTGAAGAATCCGGGTTTTGAGGAAAAAGGCGGCTGGACGCCCTACGGCACTATCGCCGGGATGGGGGATACCTCCAAAATCGCCACCTATTCGACCGACAAACCGCACGCCGGGAAATTCTGTCTCGCAGTCAATGACACCTGGACCGACGCCCGCCCTTTCGCCACCCAGTTTGCCGAACTTCCGGCCGGAACCACCCGGCTGGAACTGCGTTTTTTCGCCCGCTCCGACGAGGCGCGCCGTTTCCGCGCCGGGCTGCTGTTCAACCGCAAATCGGATAAGAAATTCATTTCCGCCGACGTCAAGGTGCTTGATGCCGGGCCGGAGTGGAAGGAGTATGTGATGGAGTTCAACCGTGTTCCCGCCGACGCCGACTACCCCAATCTGATGCTGGCCGCCACCACCGACGACAAGGCCGAGACCGGCACCGTGTATTTCGACGATGTTTCGCTCAAGCCGCTGATGCCGAAAACCGAAAACCCGGCCGACAAGCTCGGGCTCGACCGCGAACCGGTCAATCAGCTCAATTACCCCTTTACCCCGGCCGACGGGGCGGTGCTTGCGGTCAATCCGTCGCCGTTCGTCTTTCTCCCGCCGCTCGACTGGAAGCCGGGGAAATATACCTATAGCCTCGAATATTCGCCCGACCCGGCGTTCAAGAGCTCGGACACGATGCGGCAGGGCAAACTTGACATGCATATGTACATTCCGCGACAGACGCTCAAACCTGGCAAATGGTACTGGCGTTACGGCGTCGAAAACACCAACGGCCCGGTGGTCTGGAGCAAGAGCCGGAGTTTCACCGTCCCCGACGGCATTCCGGTTAATCCTTATCCCGACCTCGACGCCGCGGTGAAAAAAATTTCCAAGGGTCATCCCCGGCTCTATATGAACCCCGATGCGGTTGCCGAAATCCGCCGCCGGGCCAAGTCGGGAGACTTGAAAGACCTGGCCGACGAGCTCAAAAAGTGGATGGATAAATGCATCGGCGCACCGCTGATTGCCGAGCCGGACTATCTGCCGCCGGCGGGCGACCCCAAACGGCTGGAGGTTTACACCAAAATTTTCCGTTCAACCCGGCCCGACCAGCACCGCATGAACCAGTGCGCCCTGACCTATCTTTTGACCGGCGACCCCAAATACGGCAATGAGGCGAAACGGCGGCTGCTCTATTTCTTTGTTGACTGGAATCCCGAGGGGGCGACCGCGCTGGAGAACAACGACGAACCGGCGATGTGGATTATGCGCTGGGGCGTCTGCGCCTACGACTGGACCTACGACCTCTTCACGCCTGAGGAACGGGCCAAGATGGAGAAGTCGATCCTGATCCGGGCGAAGCAGAACTATGAGTTCCTGCGCCGCAAACCGATGGACTCAAATCCGTATGAAAGCCATGCCAACGGTTATTTGCAGATTCTCGGCGAAGCGGCGATCATGCTTTTGCCGGAGCATCCGGAGTTGAAGGATTACCTTGACTATGCGCTGACTGTTTTTTGGGTGGCGGCTCCGACCTACGGCACGCCGGACGGGGGGTGGAACGAGGGGCCGGGGTACTGGAGTTACACCATTGACCGGACGATGCGTTTTCTTTTCGTCGTCCGCAACGCGACCGGGATCGACCTTGGGAAAAAGCCGTTTTTTGTCAACACCGGGTATTACCCGATGATCGGCTGGCCGGGGCCGAGCAAGCAGACCAGTTTCGGCGACGGCGTCGATCCGTTCAACCAGGCGCAGATGTTGAAGGTGATGGCGGCGTACAACCGCAATTCGGACTTTCTCAAGCCGTCGAGCACGTTGCCGTCGCGCAATGATTTTTCGGTTTGGCCGGTGCTGACCGGCGGGGTGAAGCTGGACAAACCGAATTTGGCGAAACTGCCGAAGGCGTGGAATTTTCCGGGCATCGGCTTTGTGGCGATGCGGACGGATCTTGACAACTTCGACAACGACGTCGGTTTGATTTTCCAGAGCAATCCGTATGGAACGGTGTCGCATCACCACAATGCGCAGAATTGCTTCATGCTGGAGGCGTTCGGCGAGCCGCTGGCGATTTCGAGCGGATATTACGATTACTACAGTTCACCGCACCACGAAGGATGGACGCGTCAGACCAAGGCGCGTAACGGGGTGACTTTTGACGGTGGCAAGGGACAGATCCGGGGCGGCGAGGCGGTGGGCAAGATCACCGAGTTCTCGACCGGCAAGGATTTCGATATTGCGACCGGCGATGCGACGGCGGCGTATCCGGGATTTATCAAGGCGAAGCGGACGATTGTGCATGTGCGTCCGGGAATTTTTGTGATCCGGGATAGCAATTTGGACAAGAGCGAGCATATTTTTGAATACAATCTCCATGGTTTCAAGCCGGGGGTGTTTGATGAAAAGGGGCAGACGGTTACGTTGAAGATGCCGAAAGCGGAGTTGGAGGTGCGTTTTCTGGCGGACAAGCCGTGGAAGTTTGAGGCGTTTGACAAGTTTCCGGTTGCGCCGCAGCCGAGTCCGAGTCGGGTGGAGCAGTGGCATTTCCGGGCGTCGGCGCCGGAGAAGTCGCGGGGGATGGATTTGATTACGGTGTTGTTGCCGTACCGGGTGGGGGAGCGGGACAAGTTGCCGGAAGTGAAGAAGCTGGCGGACGGGGTGGAGTTGACGTTTAAGGACGGCAAGACGGCCACAGTGCGCTTTGACGGCGACAAAGTGATCACCGAGAAAAAATAAAAAAAAGAAAAAAAGCGCCGCAGGCTCAAAAAAAAGCGCGAAGCGCCAATCCCGCCCTCCGTCGTACGGAGTCGCAGTCCAGCGCGCGAAAAGCGCTGGTCGCTCCGGCTCCACCGGAGCGAAGCTAAGCGAAGCGCTCCCCCCTGCGCGGGCGGAGCCCGCACCACACTGCGGGAGCGAGGTCGGCAGCCGTGTCACGAAGTGACCGGCGAACGACATCGAGCGAAGCAGGCCGGGGTGGATGCCGGGAGAAGGTTTCGCACGGGGGCACGGAGGGGGGGGAGATTTTGGGATAGCGTATCGGGGGTGGGCGCTGGCGCGGCTGGTCGCTCCGGACGCATTCGCGTCCTCCGCTCGGCCCGGGCGAACTACGTTAGGCGTCGCTCCTGGCCACCCGCGACAACGGAGCGGTGAGAGTCAAAGCCGCTGTGCGGCCGCAAGGGCGCGGCCCTTGACCGGGGTACCGGCGCTTTGGCACGCTCTACCCCCGGACCTTCTTGCAACTGCACGGGGTGTAGGTCGCTCCGCACATCGTTCCAACCGTGATGCCAAGCCGCTTGGCGAATTCAAATGGATCTTCACTCCCCGCCGCATTCAACATCGCCAGCAAAAGTTTCCCCGCCGTCGCCGCATCCGCTTCCGCATCGTGATGCTCAAAACAATGCCCGATGTGACCCGCCAACGTGTCAAGCTTGTGATTCTCCAACTCCGGCCACAGCTTCATCGCACTTTTGCAACTGCATAAATACCGCATGGCAGGGTAGGGGAGACCATAAAGCGCACAAAGCGCCCGCAACACCGACATGTCAAACGCCGCATTGTGCGCCACCACCAGATCGGCCTCAATCATCGCAAAAAGCCACGGCGCCAGCTCGCCGAACTCTGGCGCGTCCGCCACATCGCGCGGATGAATTCCGTGAATCCCGATGTTGAACGGGTCGAATTGATCGCACGACCGGTGCGGACGAATCAGCTTGCCGGTGCTCCCGGTGATTTGCCCGGCCTCAATCCAGGCCAGTCCCACCGCACAGGCGCTGCCGCGCGCACTGTTCGCAGTCTCAAAGTCAATACAGCAGATTTTCATCGTTTCTCCGTACAAAAAAAACGCGCGGCCAATTGCTGCCGCGCGGATTTATTCCAATTACAAATCAAATTGCTACTATATTCGTACGCTTGCGGTTTGCAAAAACGCTGGAACTCATTGCCGTTACTTCCAGTAGCGGCAACGATTTCCAGCATTCCCGCATTTCCGCAATCATTGCGACTATATACGCAATTTGGTTTATAATTGGAATTAGTCCGCCGCAAGGCGGATTACTGGTTGCTGCCCGGATTGGGCTGGAACATGCTCTGCTGAATCTGGAGCTGGGCCGGACTGATGTCGGTCACCGGCACCCACACCGCATTGAGGATCTGCGGATTGGCCATCGACTGGACGGTCGCCTGAAGCATCCAGACCTGACCGGTGGTGGAGTCGATTTTGAAGAGCGAACTTTGATTGTTGACGCCGTGGTCGGTACTCGACTGGACCTGAACCACCGCGTTGATTACGGCGTAACGGGCGGGGGTGTACTGTTGCGAGGTGTTGGCTTCGGCCTGCGCGGTGTTTGCGCTGTAGATCGCCAAAACTCCGCCCAGAACCACGGCGGCGACGGCCAGCATGATTGATTTTTTCAACATAAAAAACCTCTCGTTTGAGTTGAAATTCTGCCGCAAACGGCACCCGCAACTGAATATAATCGCTCGCCTTGAAAAAGCAAGCCTTTTCTCATCCGATGACCAGAAATTCCGCGTCTTTGAGCTGCGGCAAGCTGACGTTGAGCACGCCGTGCTGATATTCAAAAGGCACTTCCGCACCATTGCTCACGCGGTGAAGCGACTTGACCGCACCGGTTTTCACCGCCAGCTCGACATCGGAGAGCGGCAGATTCGGCAGTTCATTCTGGTAATTGACGACGCAGAGGAGTCTCTCCTTTGACACCGTCGATTCGAGCAAGGTCGCTTCGGCGCTGCCCGGCAGATTGGTTTCGATCATCATTTTGAGGTAACGCGAAAAAAGTTCGCGGCCGAAACACTGCTGTGAATATTGACGGTGACGAAGTACCGAACTGTACAAATAAATAACGCGCCCTTTGCCGTAACGGCACTCGGTGAGCGCCGCAAAATCGGTCGGCGTCCCCGGCGGATTGGAGTGGATCGAGGCGTAATTCGCGGGGTCGAAAACCGGGAAGTCGGGCAGCGTTACGCGCGACAGCACCTCCGCCCCCGCCGCCGTGACCAATGGCGCGTTCGCCCCGGTAGTCGAGAGCAAGCCGCCGTCGTAGTCCATGTAGCTCACAAGATCGGTGTTTTTGCCGGTGTAGCTCACGCCGAAGAGATCGGCGAGCTGGAAATCCCCGTTCGAGCTGCCGTCTGGGCGCTGAAATGAAGTCAGTCCGGTGGCGATCAGGGTGCCGCCGCCGGCGACGAACTTGCGGAGCCGGTCACACTCTTCGCCGGAAAGGTAACGGCTGTTGTTGATGATGATGCTGTCGAGTCCGTCGAAGTCATTGCTCCGGTCGGTCAGCACCCGGTACTGGATTTTCAGTTCATTGAGCAACTCGGCGGTGCCGACAACTTCCTCGACCAGCACGCTTTCGCGGACGGCCATATTGGAGCTGCTTTCGGCCACCGCGCCGACCGGCATGCCGTCGAGCCGGGGATTGACGCCGGACATCATCGAGAAATAGAGTCCGCAATTGGCGACCCGTCTGGGTTTGAGCCGGGCGACCGCATCTTTGAAGGGCTTGAGCCGGGTTGCGACACGGTGGAGCATTTCATAAGTTTTGCGTTCGAGCGTGCCGTCGGGATTGATCGCGTCGATGAAAAAGTATGCGCCGCCGTTGGCCAGCGTGGTCACGGCGTGGAGAAAAAGTTCGTCCTCCGACTTGGTAGACGTGTGATCCTGCAAGCTTACGCAGCGCGAAGTCATGAACTCAAAGGGCGGATGCCGGGTGTACGCTTCAAGGAGCCGGGCGCCCAGCCGGTGTTGTTCGCGGCCGCCGTAGAAGTCGCCGGAGGCGTAGTCCGAGGCGGCGGCGATGCCTGAACTCTGGCCGAGGAACCAGCCGTGGAGCACCGGTGAAAACTGGTGGGTGACGCTGATGTCGGGCCGGAGTTCTTTGACTGTAGCGCTGAGTTTGGCGGCGAAGTCGGCCATTGATTTTTCGCGGAAGCGCTGGAATCTGACCCATTCGGGGTTGTTCCAGTCGATCACTTGCGGGATTTCCTTGGCGTACAATTGCCGGCAGCTCGGGCACTGGCAGATTTTGGGCCAGAAGGTCATATCGATGAAGATGCCCTGGATTTCGGGGTAGGCGAGGATTTCGGCGAGTTCGGTTTGGGCGTAGCGGAGGTAGTCGGGGTGATTGGGGCAGCAGTGATAGTAGCGGCCGCTGTGGGTGTCGCCGTTGGCGTCGCGCTGTTGCCACTCGGGGTGGGTTTGGGCGGAGTGGTTGTGAAAAATGATGGTGTGGTAGGCGATGGGCACGATATGGTTTTCGGCGAGGAGTTTGACGGTTTCGCCGAAGATGTCGCGGCCGTGGAGTCCGGCGTGCTGGTGGCCGACTTTGGTGGGGTAGTAGCTGTTGCCGTTGTGGTCGCAGGCGTAGACCATGGCGGAATCGACGCCGGCGAGTTTGACCATTTCGACGTAGGCGGCGGGGTTGAAGCGCGACATGTATTGCGGCATCCGGTCGGT
>JBFWIO010000017.1:0-16897 GCA_050255955.1 Victivallaceae bacterium | reverse complement strand
AAAGCGTTTTGCGTGTATCTTGTGCAAGCTGTAACTTTGGAAAATGGACTTTTTTTTAGCTTATGAAGATACTCAACTGGTACGTGCTGCGCGGTTTTTTGCTGGCGTTCGGGATGGCGATCGCCATTCTGACTTTCGGGATGACCGGGGCGAATCTGGTCAAGGTGCTCGATTTGATCGCCCAGGGGATTCCGCTCTTGACATTTCTCAAATTCACCGCTTACATCATGCCGATTATTCTCACCTTTACCATTCCGTGGGCGGTCATGGTAGGGGTGATGCTGGTATTCGGCCGCTTGTCGGCGGACTCGGAGATCACCGCGATGCGGGCTTGCGGGGTTTCGATCCTGCAGATTGTTTCGCCGATCCTGATTATCACGTTTCTCCTGATGCTGGGCTGTCTCTATCTTCAGGTTGAAGTCGGGCCGCCGCTGCTCGGCAAATCGCGTGAGATGCTTCGTGTCGTTGCCATCGACCAGCCGCTGGCGCTTTTTGAGCCCGGGCGCCCGGTGCAATACGAAAACACCATCATCAATATCGACGACAAGGTCGGCGACAACGAAATCCGGAACATTCAAATTTACACCCTCGGCGAAAACGACACCATTGCCCTGGATATTTCCGCGGTTTCCGGCAAGTTGACCGTTGACGAGGAAAAGCAGTTGCTGACCATCCAGCTTGAGAGTTGCACGGTAATCGACAAAAAATCCAATCCGTCCACCCGGAGTTTTCACAAGGATCTCGACTTTTCATTCAACTACGGCAAACAGCTCAACAGCATACGTCTCGGTGAAAAACCCAAATACATGAAACTGACCGACCTGATGGCGCGCATCCGGATCACCAAAATGATGAACAAGGACACCACCAATCTGGAAGTCGAGCTCAACCAGCGGATCGCCTTTGCGCTGTCGCCGATCGCCTTTCTGCTGCTCGGTTTGCCGCTGGCGATCCGGACTTCGCGGCGGGAGACGTCGGTGGGGTTGTTTTTGAGCGTGATTCTGGCGGGGGTGTTCTTTCTGTCGATCATTCTCTGCGAATCGCTGACCAATTTCCCGAAGTTGTATCCGCAGTATCTTTTGTGGATTCCCAATATTGCGTTTCAGATCATCGGCGCGGTCATGACCTACCGCATCAGCCAGAGGTGAGGGCAAGATGAATCGGGGTGTTTTTGTCAAAACCGTCCTGACGCTGACGGCCTGCGCCGTGGTCTTTTTCGGCGTGATGATCGTCAATACGCTCGACCGCATGCAGCGGACCCAGCTTGACATTCTGGCCCGGCTGGCCGCCGCGCCGCGCGCCGCCGTTCCGGCGACGGCTTCCGCAGTCGCGACTCAGGCTTCCGACCCGGCGGTGCCGGTCGCCAACCGCGAGTTCTTCGACCCCGCCGCCGAGCGCGGCGGACGGCTGATCCGGGCGATCTCCGCCGACACCCAGAATATGAATTATCTGATCAACAACGACTCGACGGCGGCGGACTTTCAACAGCTCGCCAACTCCTCGCTGGCGACCCGGAACTATGCCCATCCCGAAATTTACCAGCCGCTGATGGCCGAATCCTGGGAAATTTCGCCGGACAAGAAAAGCTATCGCATCAAGCTCCGGCGCGGCATCCTCTGGCACGACTTCACCGACCCGGTGAGCGGCAAACAATATGTTCGGCGCACAGTCACCGCCGCCGACTTCAAATTCTTCGTCGATGTGGTCAAGAATCCCGACGTCAACTGCGAGCCGCTGCGGGTTTATTATCAGGATCTCGACGCGGTCGAGGTGATCAATGATTACGAATTCGTGGTGCGCTGGAAAAATGTTTTCTACGGTTCAATGGCGGCGACGCTCGGAATGAGTCCGTTGCCGCGCCATCTCTATCAGGGTGACGATCCTGTTTTTGACGGCAAAAAGTTCAACGACGACCACCAGCGCAACCGCATCCTGATCGGCTGCGGCCCCTACCGACTGCTGCGCTGGGAAAAGGACGTGCGGGTGATCTTCGTTCGCTTTGACGACTACTTCGGCAAAGCGCTCGGCATCGAGCCGCCGCTGGGCACCATCGTCTATGAGTTGATCAAGCACCCCAATACCCGGCTCCAGGCGCTGCTGGCAGGCCAGCTCGACCGGCTCGGGTTGACTCCGGATCAGTGGGAAAAGCGCACCGCGTCCAAGGAATTCGAGAAGGATATCAAGCGATATGAGTATCTTTCGATGACTTACAGTTACATCGGTTACAACTTGCGCAATCCGCTTTTTGCCGACCGCAAGGTCCGGCAGGCGCTGACCATGCTGATCGACCGCGAGGCGATTCTGCGCGAGGTCTACTATGGGCTCGGCCGGGTGATCAACGGGCCGTTTTTTCCGGAGAGCGTCTTCTACAACCGCGAGATCAAGCCGTGGCCTTTTGACATCGGGCGGGCCAGGCAACTGCTTGCCGAAGCCGGCTGGCGCGATACCGACGGCGACGGCATCCTCGACAAGGACGGCCGCAAATTCTCGTTTACGATGATGCAGATCGCGTCGCACCCGATCCAGTCAAAGATGCTGCCGATGATCAAGGAAACCATGGCCAAAGCCGGCATCGATATGAAGATTCAGGTCTTTGAATGGTCGGTCTTTCTCCAGCGGATCGAGCAACAGAGTTTTGAGGCTTGCGCGCTCGGCTGGACGATGCCGCTCGACCCGGACCCCTATCAGGTCTGGCATTCGTCGCAGGCGGACAAGCCCGGCAGCAGCAATCACATCGGCTACCGGAATCCCGAAATCGACCGCCTGATCGAGGAGCTCCGGGTGACTTTTGAGCAGGAGAAACGCATTGAACTGTGTCATCAGATCGGGCGCATTCTACACGAAGATCAGCCTTATACCTTTTTATTTGTCCCCAATGCGCTGGTCGCCCAGGCGGCGCGCTATCGCAACGTCCGGGTTTTTCCGGGCGGTATCGCCGACGAGATCATGTGGACTCCGGCTCCGCTTCAGAAAAGTGTGCCGGGATTATAACATACAGCAAGGAGTCTCAACTATTATGATTAATGTTACCGTCATCGGCGCCGCCGGGCGCATGGGGCGCCGTCTGGTCGCCAACATCATCGAATCCGAAGATCTGGCGCTCACGGGCGCCATCGAAGTCGCCAATTCCCCCTTTACCGGCCAGGACGCCGGTTTGCTCGCGGGCGGCGCGGCGACCGGCATTTTGATCACCTCCGACCTCGGCGCCGCGCTCGACAAGAGCGACGCGGTGATCAACTTCGCCACCGGCGACTGCGTTGAAGCAACCCGCATGGCGGTCGAACGCGGCTGCTCGGCGGTGATCGGCACCACCGCGCTCAAGCCCGAGGAAAAGAAGGCGCTCGCCGCCCTTGCCGCCGGCGGCGGCCGGATCGTGCTTGCACCCAATATGAGCGTCGGGGTCAACCTTTTGTTTCACCTCGTCGCCGAAGCGGCCAAAATCCTCGGCGATGACTATGACATCGAAATCACCGAAATGCACCACAATCAGAAAAAAGACGCACCCTCCGGCACCGCGGTGCGGCTGGCCGAGGTGATCTGCGAGGCAACCGGCCGCAGCTATGACACGGACGTTGTCCACGGCCGCGAAGGCATCGTCGGAGCCCGCACCCGGCGCGAAATCGGGATGCACGCGATCCGCGGCGGCGACGTGGTCGGCGACCATACCGTGATCTTCGCCACCGGCGGCGAACGCGTCGAGCTGACTCACAAGGCCTCCAGCCGCGACACCTTTGTCAAGGGCGCGCTGCGCGCGGTCCGTTACCTCGCGCAGGCTCCGGCGGGGCTGTATGACATGCAGCAGGTGCTGGACTTACATGCGTAAATTCTGGATCATTGCCGGCGAGGCTTCCGGCGACATGTACGGAGCGCGTCTCGGCCGCGAGTTGATCGCGATCGGCCAGGAGCAGGGCCGCGAGGTCAAGGTCGCCGGGATGGGCGGCCCCGCGATGATGGCTGCCGGCTTCGACATCCGAGTCGATTCGACCGAGCTCGGGGTGATGGGAGTAATCGAGGTGATGAAGCTCATCTTCACCTTTATCCGGATTTTCTTTTCGCTGGTGCGCAGCGCAATCAAAGAGCGGCCGGATGCGGTGATCCTGATCGACTATCCCGGCTTCAACCTCCTTTTTGCGCTGATGATGTACTTCAACAAGATCCCGGTGATCTGGTACGTCTGCCCGCATCTTTGGGTATGGGGCAAATGGCGGTTGCCGGTGCTGGCCAAAATCTGTTCCAAAATGCTGGTGATCTTCCCCTTTGAGCCGGATGTTTTCGCCAAAACAAGGCTGCGGGCGGAGTTTGTCGGCCATCCGCTGCTGGATATCATTGCCGAGAAGCGCGATTGCGCCATCCGGCGTGATCCGGGGCTCTTTCTGCTGCTGCCCGGCAGCCGCTCAATGGAGATCAGCCGCCTGATGAAGCCGATGCTGGAGACGGTGCGGGAGCTGGCGGCGAAACATCCCGAACTCCGTTTCGTGCTGTCCGCACCGCGCGAAAAAGTGGCGAACCATTGCCGCGAAATTTATGAAGATTTCTGCCGCCGCCACCCCGATGCGCCCCAAATTGAATTCGTGGTCGGCGAAACCACGCGTTACCAGCAGCAGGCCGGAACCGGGCTCGCCGCCAGCGGCACGGTGACCGTCGAGTCGGCAATCGCGGGTTTGCCGCTGGTGGTGGTCTACAAGCTTAACACGGTGACTTTGCTTCTCGCTTCACTGGTGGTGCGGCTCTACCGCGGCTATTTTACGATGGTCAACATCATCGCCGACAAGACGGTTTTTGAAGAATTTTTGCAATGGGACGTCCGGCCCGACAAACTGGTGCCGGCGATTGAGAAAATCCTGCCCGGCGGGACGCGGCGCGCCGAAGTCGAGGCCGAAATGGCCGAGGTGGTGCAACTCCTTTCGCCGCAAAGTTCCAGCGCCATCCGCCAGGCGGCGGAGGCCTGTTACGCGATCGAACCGAAGTGAATTGAGGAGGAGGGGGGCTGATGAATCCGCTGCTGGTCTATCTCATTTCCGGCGAAGCTTTTTTTCCCGGACTGGCGCTGCTGGCGCTCGGCTTCGGCCTGATGCCGTTGCCGGAGAAACCGTGGCGGCAGTGGTCGGATGCGGCGGTGGTTTTCGGATTATTGATTCTGGTGATCACGCCGGTTTCGTTGCCCTACTACACTTTCGAGGCGCTGCTTCTGGGGTGTGCGGTCGGTTGGCTCCTGCTCAGGAAGTCCCGCCGATTGATCCGCAAGGGGTGGCTGTTGCTGCTTTTTCCGCTGGCTATGCTGGCGGTCGAACTTCCCTATTATCTGCGGCCGGCTCCGGTTCACTTGACCGGCAAGCTCTGGGTGATCGGCGACTCAATCAGCGCCGGAACCGGTTTCGCCGGGGAAAAGACCTGGAGCGAACTCGGGAACGCGGATTCGCCCGACTCGATCGTCAACCGCTCGGTCGGCGGCGGCACGGCCCAAAGCGCGCTCGCCACGCTCGCCAAGTGCGATCCGCGGCCCGGCGACGCGATTCTCTTTGAAATCGGCGGCAACGACCTTTTGGGCGGGGTTTCCGGCCTGGAATTCGGACGGCGGCTCGATGCGCTGCTGGCGCGGGCGGCGGCGTACAAGGTGCCGCTCGTGATGTTTGAACTTCCGCTGCCGCCTTTGTGTAACCGCTACGGCGAAGCGCAGCGGCGACTGGCCCGCAAATACCATGTAAGCTTGATTCCCCGGCGCGATTTCGCCGCCGTTTTCAAGGGGCGGGATTCGACCACCGACGGGCTCCACCTCTCCAATGCGGGCCAGCGCAAAATGTACGAAGTTGTCCGCAATATCCTCTATCGCTGAAGCGATATCCGGACGATTCGCGAACTTGCCGCGGTGACTGCATAGTCCCCCCCGTGGCGAACTCCGGGAGCCCACAGAATGACGCCGTCCGGCGTTTTGAGGAGATAGGGCAAGGCGGCGGCCGCGATTTTGCGGTCGGTCCGGAGTTTCTTGAGTTTGACCTCGCCTTCGCGGCCAAAGGGGCGCATCCGGTCGCCCGGCCGGGGCGGCTCGATTAGCAGCACGTCCGGGAGTTGATCGGCGTCAAAGTAAATTTCATCAAGGCTGACCGACTCCGGCACCCGGCGGCACTCTTCGCAGTTGAAATACGGGTGTTTTTCCAGTTTCCAGCGCCATTCGCGCGGCGCGTCCGGCCCCTCGGGAAGTTCCCAGGAGATCTCGCTGCCGCGAAAAGAAAAAACGCCGCCGGGCGCCTCCAGTTTGCGCTCCTCCGGACTTTCGCTCCGCAGCATGGCGTCGAAGCGCGCGAGCAACGCGTGATCGGGAATCACCATGCGTCCGGTCCGGTGCGAGAGATAATGCCGCAGGACCCGGCAGCGCAGCGCGGGATCAAGCTCGCGCCACTCCGCGAGCGCAAAGTTGCGCCGGTCAATGAATTTCGCCGCTTCGCGCCGGGCGAGTTTTTCAAGCAACAGCGCGTCGCACTCCAGTGCCTCCAGCGCCCGGTCGAGGCCGTGAAGCGCGCCGGGCAAGTTTTGTTCAAGTTCGGGAAGAATTTTGAGCCGGAGGAAATTCCGCCGGTAGGCGGGGTCGAAGTTGCTGGTGTCGCAACAAAAATCGGTGACGCCGCGCCCGGCGAGAAATTCAATGAGCTCGTTTTTTTCGCATCCCAAAAGCGGCCGCAGGAACGTGACTTCGCCGATCCGGCTGATTTCCCGCATGGAACTCAGGGAGCTTGCGTTACCGCCGCGAAACAGCCGCAGCAGCAGATTCTCGCGCCGGTCGCCGGCATGGTGACCGAGCACCGCGACGCAGGGGCCGAGCTTTTGCCAGGCCGCCAGCCGGGCTTCGCGGGCGCGGTTTTCGAGGTCGGGGGCGGTCGGGTCGAGTTTGAGGTCGATCCGGCGGAATTCGACGCCCAAGCGTTGCGCCGCGCTACGGGCGAACTCGGCGTCGGCGCGTCCGGCTTCGCCGCGGAGGCCGTGCTCGAAGTGGATGGCCGTCAACTCAAGCCCGAGTTCAAGGCGGAATTCGAGCACCGTCAGCAGCGCGGCGAAACTATCTGCGCCGCCGCTGAAGCCGACCAGAACCGCACCGCCCGCAAAGGGTTCCAGAAGCGCTCGAATATTGGCATAATTCATCGGGTAAACCTTGTAATTTTTGATTTCGGGGATAATATATATTTGCAAAGTGCAAAATACAAAATGAACTGGAGAATCCGATGGCATATATTGTAGTTGCAACCGCCAACAACCACAAAGTCGAAGAGTACCGCGAACTTCTCGCCGACCAGAAAGTCGAACTCAAATCCCTGCTCGATTATCCCGGCTTCCCCGGAGTTGAGGAAAACGGCAAGACTTTCCGCGAAAACGCCGGGATCAAGGCGCTGGCGGCCTGCAAATATTGCGACGTGCCCGCCTTCGCCGACGACTCCGGGCTGGAAGTCGAAGCGCTTGACGGAGCACCGGGCATCTACTCGGCCCGCTACGCCGCCAGCGACCGCGAATGTGTGGCCCGGCTGTTGCGCGAACTCGACGGCGTCACCAATCGCAAAGCGCGTTTTGTCTGCGCCATCGCCATCGCCATCAACGGCGAAGTGATCGAAACCTTTGAGGGATATGTCAACGGCCGCATCATCGATGCGCCGCGCGGCGAAAACGGCTTCGGATACGACCCGGTGTTCGTTCCTGACGGCTACGAACAGACTTTCGGCGAACTCGCCGCTGAAGTCAAGAATAAAATCAGTCACCGCGCCAAGGCTTTTGCGGCGGCGCTGGAATTTGTCGAAAATGAAATGTCCGTGCTGGACGATGACTTCTAAGCGTGAGGAGGTTTTTATGAAGAAAATGATTCTGACTTTGGCGGCCGCTTTGATGGTGGCGGCGAGCGGCTGTACTTCGGTTCAGACGGCCGAGAAGTTCAATTCGATGCCGGTCGGCGAATCCGGCAAGGTGCCGGTGGCGCATGTCAACGTCAAGATGACCGGCAGTTATCTTTTCGGCATTTTTCCGCTCTTCTGCGGCAGCGTCGCCAGCGACGGCAAGACCGCGGCCTTTACCGACACTTTGACGGTAGAAAACGGCGTGCTGCTGCTGACCCGTTCGGCACGCGGCATGGGCGGCAACCGGATTTACGACATCTCGACCAACCGGAGCGGGATTTTTCTTTTCCCGCTGTTCAGTTTTGAAACCCTCAACATTTCCGGAACCACGGCGAAATAACGATGAAAAAGGTACTTTCCACGATGCTGGCCGGCGCTTGCACGATGACCGTTCTCGCGGCTAAGGAACTGAAAGTTCTTTCGGTCGGAAACAGCTTTTCCTGGAGCGCCGCGGAGTATTTGCCCAAGATGGTCAATTCTGTCGGCGGCTTGAGTCTGGTCTTTGAACACGCCAGCCTCGGCGGCTGCCCCATGGAGCGGCACTGGAAGCTGGTCGAGCAGTGCGAAGCCGATCCCAAACTGAAACCTTATACGGAAAACGGCCAGAAGTTTACGCTTCGCGAAAAGCTTGAGTCAAAGAAATGGGATATCGTCACCATCCAGCAGGCCAGTGCCCAGAGCTGGATCAAAGATTCCTATATGCCATATGCCAAAAACCTTTACGATTACATCAAAAAGTACGCCCCGCAGGCCGAAGTGGTGATCCAGGAAACCTGGGCCTACCGGCCGGATGAAAAACGTCTTGCTTTCTGGAAGATCGACCAGCAGACGATGTACGACAACCTTGCCAAAAATTACCGCTGGCTGGCCGGTGAGCTCAAATGCCGGGTGCTTCCGGTCGGTGACGCGGTCCAGATGTGTCGCGAAGCGCAGGCCGACAAGTTCATTCCTTACGATGTTGCCGCGGTCGCCAAATTGAAGTACCCTGAACCGTTGCCGGAGATCAAGGGCTCGCTGGTTCCCGGCTGGCGCTGGGTGAAGTCCAAGGACAAAAACAAGCCTGACGAATATGTCGCTTCGTTTGACGCCGCTCACCTCAACAACCGCGGCAAGTATCTCCAGTGCTGTGTCTGGTTCGCAGTGCTTTATGGTCGTCCGACCTCCGAGATCAAATTCGTGCCGGAGGGAATCACCCCCGAGGACGCCGCGTTCCTGCGCGGCATCGCCCAGAAAGCGGTCGATTCGTTCAAGCTGTAAGCGTCAGCTCAAGTCAAACGCCGGAGAGGTCAATCTTCTCCGGCGTATTTTTTTAGAGTGACGGTGCGGCGGGATCATGAAGCTGGAAGTTCCGGCAGGCGAGGGCGGGGGATGAATTGGCGTAACAGTAGCGGCAGCCGTGGGGACAGCTGTCATATCCGCCGATATCCACGCTTGCGGCGCAACCGCACGCCGGGCGCTGGCGGCGGTCGCGGCCGACATTGAGCACGCCGCCGCCGAGGCGTCCAAGCAAGCCGGCGTCGATGCAACCGGCGCGGCCGATACCGGCTGCCGCAAGATCGAGCGGTTCGGCGCAGGCTTCGAGTGTCAACCCGACTTCCGAGCCGATCTCCCCGAGGCGGTAAGCAAGGTCGAGCTTGACTTTGTCTTCGGGGTCGAATAGTCCGTACGGGGCGCAATTGCGCTTGGTTTTGCGGTAAAAATCGAGGAAGCTTACGATACACTTTCCGGTGCAAGAACTGAGTTTTGCCGCCAGCATCCGGAAGTTTGCCTGATGATACTCCGGCGTGTACGTCGCGGAAAATGCGATCGGGTCGTAACGCCAGATCAGGCGCTCCCGTCCGACCGCCGCCGCCAGTCCGGCAAAGGCCGCCACCCGCTGCGTTAGAGGCGGCAACTCCGGTTCCAGCGGGGATTCATAGGCATTAAGCGTGTATTCGAGATAAAACGGCATCCCGTCCGCCGCCAATTGTTCAAACAGCCGCCGCATCGGCCACGGGTTTTTGCTCCAGAAAACCATGCCGTCGATCGCTTCTGGAGAAAGGTCGATCCGGGAAAGCTGTTTGGGATTAAAAGGATTGCGCACCAGCGCGAACTTCTCACGCAAGCGGTTGGCGAACCATTCGCCGTAAAACGCCGGAATGTCGGTCCGGCGGCTGACGCTGATGATCATTTCCGGCCTCAGCGACGCGCGAAGGGGCGGACTTTGCGTCGTTTGGGACGCAGTGCTTTGGCGTAAGGAGAGTAGCCGGGGTCGGCATCGGGGTCATCCGGGAGGACCGGCGTTTCCTTTTCGCCGTCATCGCCGGATTCCGGCGCGACTTCAGGTCCCGGCTCCGGTTCCGGCGGCTCGATCCGGATTCCGATCAGGAGCGAGAGTTCAAAGAGAATCCAGGCCGGAGCCGCCATCAGGAGCTGACTTATCACGTCCGGCGGAGTCAGGATTGCCGCGACGATCAGGATGATCACCACGATCACCGGCCGCTGTTTGCGGAGTGTCGCGACCCGGACGATGCCGAGCTTGATCAGCATAAGCACCACCACCGGCAACTGAAAAATGACGCCGAAGCCAAGCAGCATCAGTCCCGCCAGCCCGATAAAGTTGCTCAGTCCGAGGATCGGCATCAGGTCGTCGCTGCGGTAGCTGCGGGCAAAGTTGAGCAGCAGCGGCAGAACCAGAAAGAAAGCAAAGGCGGCGCCGATCAGAAAGAGGATGAAAACCGCCCCTGTCACCAGCCGGATGACCTTCTTTTCGCGCGTGTACAAACCCGGTGCGGCAAAGCGGGAAATCTGCATCGAAACATAGGGCAACGCGACAAAGAGCGACAGCAGCAAGCCCAGTTTGATTTGCACCAGAAACGGCTCAAGCGGCGTGAAATAGTGGAATTTGATCGCCTCGTCGCCTTCGCCGGCAAGATAGCGGATCAGCACCGGCATCAGCTTGCCGGCGGCTAAATACCCCGGAATCAGCAGAATTCCGATTGCCGCAAAAGAGCGGATCAACATCTGGCGCAATGCTTCGAGGTGGGTGAAAAACGACGATTCGCCTGATTCATCCATGGCCGTGGATAGTCTTTCCGGGTTGCCCGCCAATTTCGACCGGATCAGGCTTTTTTATCCTGATCACCGTCTTTTTTGTCCTCGTCTTTGTCGACGCTCTTTTTGGCTTCGGTGACGATTTCATCGCGGGCGTTTTTGAATTCGCGGCTGGCGCGGCCGAGCGAACGGGCGATTTCCGGAATGCGCTTGGAGCCGAAGAGCAACAGCACCACCAGAAAGATGACGGCAATTTCAGTCCAACCGATCATGATCACTTCTCCTTTGTATTGGAATCCGCCTGGAGCACATCCGGCTTGGCGGCATCCGTTTTTGCCACCAGTTCGATAAAATCGACTTCGGCAAAGGTATGCGATTGGGTATACTGACTGTTTCCGGCGACTGCGACGATATAGTCGTCGGGGCCGGGAATGAAACCGTAAACTTTCTCAAACAGCGCGACCGCGTCCACTTCCTCGACCACCCATTCGTTGACCGGCGAGGTCTTGTTGCGGTAGCAGACCGTGAAGACGCTGACGATGCCGGCGCCGTATTTGCTTGAGCCGATGGTTCCGATCGGGGTTTCGGTCTCCCAGCGCAGCGCGATGCTTTTGCGGCTCAGCGGGGAACCGGCGCCGAAGTAAATACCAGCGACCTGATCGTCGAGTTTCGGCTGCCGGCCGTCGGCATTGGGCGGCAGATTGCGCACCCGCCAGCGCCAGCGCAGAATCGGATATTTGGTGAGATCCACCCGGGGCATTGCCATCAGTGAACCGGTCGATTTTTTGGACTCGATCTCCAGCGCCTTGCCGTTGTCGGCGTCTTCGGCCATGATCACCCGGAACTGGGTTTTGGGCACCAGCAGTTTGGCGCCGTTGAACTCCCAGTTGTTCGGCATTTCATCTTTGCCGACCGTAGTGGTGTTGTCAAAGCTCTCGCGCCAGCCGACTTCGCGCGACGGCGCATCTCCGGCCGCGGCGCCAAGGGCCGCAAGGAGCAGGCTCAATAATGTCAGGGCTTTCAATTTCATCGTTTTGCTTCCTGATAATGACGGTAACGCGTCATGATGTTTTCCACATAGGCTCTTGTGCTTGCAATCCCGATCCTCCCGATGACCGGATCCTGCGGATTGTCCGGTTTCCAGCGCGCGGCGCGACTTTCGCCGGCGTTGTACTGCGCCAGCGCGAGTTCGGTGCCGAAGCGATAATTGCGCCAGCGTTGCATCGCCCGGGCGAGGTGACCGCAGCCGATTTCCAAATTCAGTTCCGGCTTCATCAGTTCGCGGGTGGTCGGCATTACTTTGCCGTTCCGTTTGGCCCATTCGGCAACCGCGCCCCGCGGCAGAACCTGCATCAGGCCGATCTCCCCGGCGGAACCGACCGCCTCCGGGTTGAACCGGCTTTCGCGGAACACCAGCGACCGCACCAGCTCCGGCGGTAAACCGTGCCGGGCCGCCGCCGCGCGAATCTCTTCGCGGTATTTGGTGTCGTCGACAAACCAGTCGCGAACTTGCTGCTGATATCGCCAGGTCGCCAAAAGCATCGCCATGAGCGCCAGAGCGATCAGCACCATCCGGAACTTACCCGGCGACCGTTTTCCGCGTCCGGCCATTTTCCTCAGGGCTTGGCCGTGACGCCGGGCCGGGCCGGAGTTTTAGCCGGCGGCGGATCGGCGGGGATTTCCACCGCGCCGACCGGTTCATCCGGCGGCATCACGAGCTGCGGGATCCTTTTCTTCGAATATTCAAGCAGATTTTTGAGCTGGTTTGAGTTGAGATAAAAGTTTCCGGAAATATTCCGTCCCTCGGGGGCCAGCGACAGATTGTTGAGCAATTCGTCGCCGAGCTGCTGATTTTCCGCGAAAAAAATGCCCATGCCCATAAAAATCAAGCCGTTGATCCCCATCATCGCATTGGCCGCCGATTTCTCATCGCGCATCACTCCGAGTCCGTCGATGGTGATCACGTTTTCGCCGCCGAGACGGCAGGAAGCCTGCAACGATTCCAGATTGCGAACCGAGCCGAAGGCGCCGTTCTTCGGTTTCTTGCGCTCGTTGCGCGGCGGTGCGACAAAGCCGACTTCGGCCACATTCTCAGGATTGGGATCGGACACAAAAAGAGTGCTCCGCTCCGGTGCTCCGAGCGGTGCCGCATTGAGATACGCAGTCAACGCGTCTTCTTCGGCGGCTACGGCAACGTCGGGCGCAAGATAGGTCACGCCGATCGTCCGGCGCTCCGCACCCTCGGCTGACTGGCCGCTGATCAAATAGGCGGTGTGAGAGCCGATTTTGGCGGTGCGGCACTCAAGCGATTGGATTCCGGGAATGGCGATGCCATCGACCGGCTTGACCGTTTCCCTGGTCGACTGCAATTTGGCGACCCGCTTGGCGAATTCCATTTCGGGGAGTTTTTTGAGCTCAAAGAGCACCGCGCCATTGCGGTTGTTGTCGCCGTTGAAGTAGATCAGCTGCCGGATATTCTTTACCGGAACCTGGTACTGTGCTTCGAGCACCGCCAGCGCCATCGGAAATTCCGGGAACGAGGTGCAGAGTTGCTTGTAAAAATCGGAAGCCAGCAACTTCTCGACCTTGACCAGCACCGCCGTCCGGCTGCCGGCCGGAAGACGGGCGCAGAGAGAGTCGGCTTTGATATCCGCCACCTTGAGGGCCGGCGCGGCAGTCGCGGCTGGGGCCGGCGCTTCGGCGGCTCCGGCCGGAGCGGCCGACAACAGCGCCGTCAGGGTGATTGCCGCTGCCGATGTTAACGTCTTGATCATGCCAGCACCTTTCCTTGGGATATTTCGGACTCAGTCCGCCTTTTCCGGCTTTTTGGGGAGCACCACTTGCAGATGCAGTTCCCGCAGCTGCTTCGGGGTCACTTCGGCCGGGGCGTTCATCATCAGGTCCTGGGCCTGCTGGTTGAACGGGAAGGCGATCACTTCGCGGATATTGGGCTCGTCGGCGAGGAGCATTACCATGCGGTCCACGCCGGGGGCGATCCCGCCGTGCGGCGGCGCGCCGAGCTTGAAGGCGGAAATCATGCCGCCGAACTTGTCATCGACCACCGAACGGTCGTAGCCGGCGATTTCAAACGCCTTGTACATCACTTCCGGCTGATGGTTGCGGATCGCGCCGCTGGAGAGCTCGATGCCGTTGCAGACGATGTCGTACTGATAGGCGAGGATGTCGAGCGGCGACTGTTTCTCCAGCGCCGCCATCCCGCCCTGCGGCATTGAGAAGGGGTTGTGCGAAAAGACGGTCGCGCCGGTCTCCTCGTCGAGTTCGTACATCGGGAAGTCAACGATCCAGCAGAATTTGAAGACATTGGGGTCGATCAGATTGAGCTGCCGTCCGAGTTCCGGGATCACCGCGCCGCCGAGCTTCTGAACCACTTTTTCCTGGTCGGCGAGGAAGAACAGCGCATCGCCGGTCTCGACCTTGCCGGCGGCCTTGAGGCCGTCGATCACTTCGCGGGAGAGGAATTTGACGATAGGGCTCTTCTCTTCGGTACCGGTCCAGATGATGTAGGCCATCCCCTTGGCGCCGTTCTCCTGGGCGAACTTGATCAGGTCGTCGAAGAATTTGCGCGGCTTGTCGGCGACTTTCGGCGCTTTGATCGCGCGCACCACGCCGCCGGCGGCGACGGTGGCGGCGAAGGCTTTGAATTCGCTGTCCCGGAAAAATTCGGTGACGTCGATCATCTCCAGCGGGTTGCGCAAATCCGGCTTGTCGCTGCCGAAGCGCTTCATCGATTCACGGTAGGGAATCCGCACAAAGGGCGGTTTGGAAAACTCTTTTTTGCCGAATTTGCCGAAGATTTCGGCGATCAGCCCCTCGACCACTGCAAAGATGTCGTCCTGCTCGACGAAGCTCATCTCCATATCCAGCTGGTAGAATTCGCCCGGACTGCGGTCGGCGCGGGCGTCCTCATCGCGGAAACAGGGGGCAATCTGGAAATAACGGTCAAAGCCGGAGATCATCAGCAACTGCTTGAACTGCTGCGGAGCCTGCGGCAGCGCGTAGAACTTGCCGGGATGGACGCGGCTCGGCACCAGGTAGTCGCGGGCGCCCTCGGGGCTGCTGGCGGTCAGGATCGGGGTCTGAAATTCATTGAAACCGATGTCGGTCATGTGGCGGCGGATCGCCGCGATCACTTGGCTGCGGAGCATGATGTTTTGATGAAGTTTGTCGCGGCGCAAATCGAGGAAACGGTATTTGAGGCGCAGCGCTTCGGGAGCGTTGTCATCTTTGGCAACCTGAAAGGGGATCACGTCGGCGGAGCCGAGGATTTCCATCCCGGTGGCGGCGACTTCGATTTCGCCGGTTTCGAGTTTGGAGTTGATGGTCGAGGCGGTACGGGCAACCACTTCGCCGTCGAAGCGGACCACGGTTTCCACCCGCCAGCGGTCGAGTTCCTGGTAGAAATCGCACTCCGGATTGATCACCACCTGGGTCATGCCGTAATGGTCGCGCAGGTCGATAAAAATAACCCCGCCGTGGTCGCGGACACTATGGATCCAGCCGGCAATGCGAACCTTTTGGCCGACGTCGGCGAGACGCAATTGGCCGCAGGTATGGGTGCGGTACAAACTCATCTTATTTTCTCCGGATAAATACAGTTGGAAACCTTATTTGCCACAATATAGCACAACTTTCGGAAAAATCACGAAAAAGGCATTGCTTTTTTATGAAAAAGGCGTTTGCGGTTTTTATTTTTCAAAAACCGGCGGTATAGTAGTCGGACTTGTGATTCCAACAGATAAGGACCGGATATATGAAAGATTGGAGAAAATGGATGGCGGCGGCAACTTTGGGCGCGGCGGTGGCTGCCGGCGGATGCGCTTCACAACGTGAAGCGGTACTGGTGGCGCACCGGGGGGAATCGGCGGAATTTCCGGAGAACACTTTGGTTGCCTTCGGCGAAGGCTGGCGGCGCGGCGCTTACGCGGTCGAACTCGATGTCCACAAGACCAGAGACGGAGTCTGGCTCTGCATGCACGACGATAACTTCAAGCGCACCGGCGGCAAAGATGTCAAAGTTGCCGAGCTGACTTTTGACGAAACTCAAGCAATCGACGTCGGCCGCTGGAAGGGCCCGCAATTCATCGGCGTCCGCGCTCCGGCACTGGCGGAGGCGCTCGACGCGATGCCCGACGATAGCGGCAAAATCTATCTTGAGATCAAGGATACCAACAAGAATTTCGCCGCCGATTTGAAGAAGCTGGTCAAACAGTACGAGATCAAGCAGAATCAGTTGATCATCATCAGTTTTTACGACTCCGAGCTGGCCGCTTTGAACCGCGAATATCCCGGCTTCCGCAACAATCTCCTGGTTTCCGGCAAGAATCTCCGCGCCGATCCCGCCAAGTATCTCAAATTGGTTCAGAAAATCGGCGCAACCGGGATTTCGGTCGGCATCGGCAAGGATCTGACCCCGGAACTGGTCAAGCTTTTCCACGACCGGAAACTTGAATTCCACGTCTGGACCATCGACGACGTCGAAGTGGCCAGGCACGTTCAGTCCTGCGGCGTCGATTCAATCACCAGCAACCGTCCGAGCTTCCTCCGCGACCACGCTTTCACCAAAAAGGCCGCCGCACCGAGCGAAGTCGCCCCGTAAACCGGAAAGACGAAGCGCGTGACGTCGTCCCGGGTGTGGACGTAACCGGCGAAGAAAATCAGCGTCGGGACGATCCACAACGCCAGCGTGAGCTGGAGCTTGCGGTCGCCGAGGAACGCGATGGCGGCGAAGCCGGGCAGGAACAGCCAGAGATTGGCGCCGAAGAGGATCGGAAGATTCTTGGCAACCATGTCGAGTCGGAAGCCGTCGGCGGTTTGATCGTAGAGCACGTAGGGAATGGTGAAGGCCGATCCGAACTGCCTGTTGTTGAGATAGAACTGCCAGCCGAAGACAGCCAGGAAGCCGATCCCCCCGGCCAGCGCGTCAAGCGCGGATTTGCGCCAGTCGACTTTGTCGCGCGCAAGCCACAAAT
>JBFWIO010000016.1:0-17257 GCA_050255955.1 Victivallaceae bacterium | reverse complement strand
AGAATCCGGCAGATGGCTTGGACGACTTCGAGATTGGTGCGTTCGTTGCGGCCGCCGACATTGTAGGTTTCGCCGGGGACGCCCTTTTGATTGATCAAAAAGAGCGCCTTGGCATGGTCGTCGACGTAGAGCCAGTCGCGGATGTTGTCGCCTTTGCCGTAGATCGGCAGATTTTTGCCGTCGAGGGCATTGAGGATCACCAGCGGGATCAGTTTTTCCGGGAAGTGGTAGGGGCCGTAGTTGTTGGAACAGTTGCTGACCAGCACCGGAAGTCCGTAGGTGTGGCCCCAGGCGCGGACGAGGTGATCGCTCGCGGCCTTGCTCGCCGAGTAGGGTGAACGCGGATCGTAGGCGGTGGTTTCCTCAAAGAGGCCTTCGGGACCGAGCGAACCGTAGACTTCGTCGGTCGAAATATGCTGAAAGCGGAACGCCTTGCGTTTTTCCTCCGGCAGCGTTTTCCAGTATGCCAGCGCGGCATGGAGCAGATTGGCGGTGCCCGTCACGTTGGTTTCGATGAATTCGAGCGGGTTGTCGATCGAGCGATCGACGTGACTTTCGGCGGCGAGGTGCATCACCGCGTCGGGGCGGAATTCGGCGAACAGCGTTTTTACCGCCGGATCGCAGATGTCCATCTGGACGAAGCGGTAGTTGGGGGCGTCCTCGATCTCTTTGAGACTTGCGAGGTTGCCGGCATAGGTCAGCTTATCGAGGTTCAGCACCTCGGCAAGTTGACTCTTGACCAGATGCCGGATCAGCGCCGAGCCGATGAAGCCCGCGCCGCCGGTCACAATGAGTTTTTTCATGGGGTCACCAGCAAATCAGTGTTGGAAATGGGTCAGCGCACTTTTGCCGATCGGATAGACGTTGAAGCCGATCTCAAAAAGTTTGTCGTGGTCGAGGATATTGCGACCGTCGAAAATGAAAGCGGGTTTCTCCATCGAAGCGAAAATCCGCTCGAAATCGAGGTCCTTGAAACACTGCCACTCGGTCATCAGGGCGATGGCATGGGCACCTTTGGCGGCGTCATACGGACAGTCGCAGAACTTGACCATTCCGGCCGGGGCGGCGGCGAGGTCGAGTTCGGCGTTTTCCAGCGCCTTGGGGTCATGGATCGCGAGTTTGGCGTGTTCTTCGAGGAGCTGATTGCAGACCGCGATGGCGGGAGACTCGCGGGTGTCGCCGGTGTCGGCCTTGAACGCGAAGCCGAGGATCGCGATCTTCTTGCCCGCCACCGTGTTGAACATCGCCGAAACCATATTGCGCACAAACCGCGAAGCCTGATAGTCGTTCATATTGACCACCTGTTCCCAGTAGGCCGCGACTTCCGGCAAGCCGTAGTATTCACAGAGATACACCAGATTCAGGATGTCCTTTTTGAAGCAGGAGCCGCCGAAGCCTACGCTGGCTTTGAGGAACTTCGCTCCGATCCGGCTGTCACGCCCCGCCGCCGAGGCGACTTCGGCGACGTTTGCGCCGGTTTTTTCGCACAGCGCCGAGATGCTGTTGATCGACGAGACGCGCTGTGCCAGCAAGGCATTGGAAACCAGTTTGGTGAGTTCGCTCGACCACAGATTGGTGGTGATGATCTTTTCGCGCGGCACCCAGCGGGCGTAGATGGCGACCATGTCTTCCAGCGCGGCGCGGCCCTCCGGGGTGTCCATGCCGCCGATCAGCACCCGGTCGGGTGCGTTCAAGTCTTCGATCGCGGTTCCTTCGGCGAGAAATTCGGGGTTGGAGATGATCTGGAATTTGAGACCTTTGGTATTGGAGTGGAGCACCCGGCTCAAGGCTTCGGCGGTGCGGACCGGGAGGGTGCTTTTTTCCACCACGATCTTGTCGCTGTCGGCGTGCTCGACAATGCTGCGGGCGGTTTTTTCGAGATACTGCAAATCGGCCGCCTTGCCGGCACCCGCGCCGAAGGTTTTGGTGGGGGTGTTGACGCTGACGAAAATAATGTCCGCCGCTTTGATCGCCGCCGGAATATCGTTCGAGTAAAACAAGTTGCGGTTTCGGCAGCGTTTGACCACTTCCTCCAGTCCGGGTTCGTAAATCGGCAAGGTTTCGGAATTCCAGGCGGCAATCCGCTTGTCGTTGATGTCAACCACGGTGACGGTGATGTCCGGGCACTTGTCGGCGATCACCGCCATGGTCGGGCCGCCGACGTAGCCGGCGCCGATACAGACGATATTTTTCTTCATTTGCAGAACTCCGGATCATCTTTGAGCAGTTGGTCGAAATAAGCGATGGTGTGTTTCAACCCTTCACGAAGCGGGGTGGTCGCCTGCCAGTCGAGCAGAGCTTTGGCCTTTGCCGCATTGGGCTGGCGCTGTTTGGGATCGTCGGCCGGGAGCGGCATTTTGATCAGTTTCGACTTTGAACCGGTCAGCTCGATCACCAGTTCGGCGAGTTCGCGGATGGTAAATTCGCCGGGGTTGCCGATGTTGACCGGGCCGGTCACTTCGTCGGGGGTGGCCATCATCCGGATCATCGCCTCGATCAGGTCGTCGCGGTAGCAGAAACTGCGGGTCTGCTGCCCGTCGCCGTAAATGGTGATGTCCTGATTGCGCAGGGCCTGCAAAATGAAGTTGCTGACCACCCGCCCGTCATTGGGGTGCATCCGGGGTCCGTAGGTGTTGAAAATGCGGACGATTTTGATCGGGAGACCGCACTGGGTACGGTAGCTCATGAAAAGCGTTTCGGCGCAGCGTTTGCCCTCGTCGTAGCAGGAGCGCACGCCGATCGGATTGACGTTGCCCCAATACTCCTCGATTTGGGGATGAATGGTGGGGTCGCCGTAGACTTCGGAGGTCGAGGCCTGAAGGATTCTGGCGTTGAGCCGCTTGGCCAGTCCGAGCATGTTGATCGCGCCGTGGACGCAGGTCTTGACCGTCTGCACCGGATCGCGCTGATAGTGGATCGGCGAGGCGGGACAGGCGAGGTTGTAGATCTGGTCGCACTCGACGTAGAGCGGAAAGGTGACGTCGTGACGGATCAATTCGAACTTCGGGTTGTCCAGCAAGTGATAGATATTGCGCTTCGAGCCGGTGTAAAAATTGTCGACACAGATCACTTCGTTGTCCGCGGCCAGCAGCCGCTCGCAAAGGTGAGAGCCGAGGAATCCGCCTCCTCCAGTAACAAGAATCCGTTTCATAGTACTCTTTCCTGATAATTGAAAAAAGATTTGAGCCGGTCCATCCTGCCCGACAGAGAGTGACGGCTGAAAAAATACTCTATAGCATATCACCGCTGCCGGCAAAATTCCAGTATGGAATGATATTTTATTGCGGCGAATCGCGGTTTTGAAAGTTCAACTCAAGATCAATTGCCGTGACGGCGGATCAGGCCGGAACCGGCCACCGGACGGCAGACCAGAATCGACGGGGCTTTGTTTGCCGGGGCGTAATAATGGTCTTCGAGCTGCCGGATCAGCGCCGGGGCCGCCGCGGTTTCGGCCAGCACCATCATGCAGCCGCCGAGACCGGCTCCGGCCAGCTGCGCTCCCGCCACCCCCGGCGTCCGGCAGGCCAGATCGACCATCCGGTCGATTTCCGGCAAACTGCAGGCGTAGGCGCCGGGCTGATTGGCCAGCTGGGCGCGGATGACGCGATCGGGCGCGCCGCTTTCGAGGTCGGCGAGGATTTCGAGGATGTAGGAATTGGAAACCGGGGACTGATAGGGCGATTCGTGCCAGCCGGCATTGAACGAGGCCACCCGGTCGCCGTCGTGGGAAATTTTCATCAGCCGTCCGATTTCGTCCATCCGGCCGCCCTTGAGCAATTCGGTGTAAATGGCCGCGCGTTCAAACTCGGACAGGCCGAAAAGCACCACCCCGCGGATCGGATAGAGCCCGTCCGCCGGTTCCTTGTGCGAAGCGAAAAAAATGTCGAGATTTTCACCCGGCAACATCGCCGCAAGCTCCGACCGGGTCGCCGATTCCGGCAGCATCAGCAGCAACCGGTAGATATAGCTCAAAGGCACCTGAAGCGTGCGGACATTGACGTCGCGCAGATGATGGAGCACGCCGCGGTATTGCGGCAGGAATTTCTGCAGCAGTTTGAAGCCGATCCGGTAGCAGGCGATGCGGTGGTTGAACTGGTCTTTGGCGTCAGAGGATTTGCGCGCTTTGATGCCGGAGTCGCAGACCACCATCGAGTAGTTTTCCGGAAACGGCACGATCTCTTCGACGCCGAAGGGGAAAAAGCGGACCTTGACCACGTTGCCCCGGCGGCCCATTTTGACCGCCGCATGGTCGGCCGAGCCGCCGCGGGTGCCGACGAACCACTCGCCTTCGCCGCAGAGGTTGACGATCTGGGCGGGAAAGGTGTCGAGGCGGTTGACCGCCACCACCGCCTCGGCGGCGCCGACCACCAGACTGGAGGAGGAACTCAGCCCGGCCGCCATCGGCACGTTGCCGCCGACCACCAGGTCCATTCCGAGCAGCCGGCGATTACTGAATTTTTTCTGCAGCCGGAGTACCGATGCTTTGATATACTGCGACCAATCGACGCCGTATTCGCTGATCATTTTGGCGAGTTTGGGGCTGTTGACCAGCGACGTCCAGTCTTCCCACGGCAGTTCGGAAACCATCTCGCCGATGCTGAATTCGCAGCCCTTGAAGCGGCTTTCATCGCAGTGGCTCAAGGTCACGCGGTCGTCGTCACGGGGGTGTATTGCCATTACCGTTTCAAAGCCGATGGTCATCAGATTGCAGTTGCCGCCCTGATGGTCGATATGGCGGCCGAGCACGTTGAGCCGGCCCGGGGAACGGACGATGCCGATGAGGTCGCCGGGCGCGAATTTCTTTTCCACCGCGGTCAAAAGTTCGCGCAAATTGGCGGTCTGGCGGGCGAGAATGTCCTCGTCGCCGCCGTAAATTTTGGCCAGTTCGATTTTGAAGGAGCCATTCGCCAGCAGCCGATGCCATTCGGAGAGCGGCCGGAATAACTCGGGGTCGGGCGCCGTCCCGGTTTCCCGGCGGGTGTTCTGGCTCAACTGCTTCTCGACTTCGAGCAGCTCGGCCGGATTGTTGAAACCGAGAATTTTGGAGCGGTCCTCAATTCGCAGATACGCGATTTGGGGCTTTTCACCGCGTTCAAGACAGGAACGGTAATAGATCCCGACCAGGTCGGAGAGATATTCCTCCTGCTGTGCATTGCTTCGGTTCAGGTGATTGAGGGCGGAGCGCAAAATGCCGCTCTTGAGCAGATAAACCGAAGTGTTGCCGTTTTCACACGCCGCCGCCTCGTCCGGCGTCAGCCGGAGGTCGCCGCCCGCCGCCGGCAGCGCGAAGGTGGTCGCCTCTTCGGGAATCAGCGCCGAAAGCTCCGCCGCGGTGAGGTCGTCGCCCGCGTCGAGCCGCCGCCACAGTTCGCCGAAAGCTTTGACTGCTTTCTCCGGCTGCGGTTCCTTGCCGGGACCGAAAAAAGTGTCGCAGAGCATCCGGCGCAGACCGTCGCGATCCGGCAGCGCCGCACCCGATGCGGCAAGTTCGCGCAATATCGCATACGCCTTGCGCTGGCGGATATCGGCCTTTTCGATGATCGCCGCCGGCACCCCGGCTCTGTCGCAGATCACCCGTCCCTGGCCGGAGTCGCGGTCACAGCGGAGCGTCAGCATCGCCAGTTTGGCCCCGCCGGTGTTATAGAGGTCAAAGAGCCGTTCGAGAATTGCGCTGTCGATGATCCGGTCGCCCGCCACCACCAGAAGATCGGCGTCGTCGGGAAGCGCGGCCAAATTGGCGTAGACACAGCGCAGCGCGTTGGCGGTGCCGGATTGCTCTTTCTGGTAGACAAAGACGGTGTGGTCAAATTTACCGCCGACGGTTTCGACCACTTTGCCGGCGAGGGTTCCGACCACCACCACATGCTGCGGGATGCCGCACTTGGTGTAGATTTCCAGCGCCCGGTTGATTGCCGGGACGCCGTTGATTTCGAAACAGACCTTGGGCGTGCTTTCGTTGCCCATGCGCGACCCTTTGCCGGCCGCCAGCACGATTGTGTAATCCGGTATTCCGTGGCTCATAATCCGATTTTCTCCCGCATTCTTTTTAGGCGTTGAGCATGATTCCGACAATTCGTCCGGCGGTATGTCCATCCCATAATTCCGGCCGCTGCGGCGTCCGGGCGGAGCCGCATACTTCACGATAGGCGGCGCGGATTTTCGCCACATCATTGCCGACCAGCATCGATGCACCGCCATGTTCCCGCAAAGTCACCGGCCGCTCGGTGTTCCAGCGCAACGTCAAACACGGCGTTCCCAGCACGCAGCACTCCTCCTGGAGCCCGCCGGAGTCGGTCAGCATGATTTTCGCGCCCATATTGAGCCGAAGCATGTCATGATAACCGAGCGGATTCAAAAGGATGACGTTCTTTTTGACTTCATCCCACAGGCCGAAGGCTTCAAGCTGCTTACGGGCGCGCGGATGAATCGGCCACAGGAGCGGCATTTCGGCCGCCACTTCGCCGATCAGGAATTCGATCAGGGGCTTCAGCGTTTCGATCCGGTCGACATTGCTCGGCCGGTGCATGGTCATTACCGCGAAGTTGTTTTCCGCCAGTACCGGAAGTGCGCGCGGCTCCAGCAGTTCCCGGGACATGATTTCGGCCGGAGCAAGAGCGGCGGCACGGGCGCGCTGCTGTTCGAGGGTATCGATCATGATATTGCCGACAAAGGCGATCCGCCCGTCCGCCACGCCTTCGGCTTTGAGATTGGCATTGGAGATCCGGTCTGGTGTCAGCAAGAGATCGGCCAGGCGGTCGGTCACCAGGCGGTTGACCTCTTCGGGCATGGTGATGTCGCCGGAGCGCAGTCCGGCTTCGATATGGGCCAGCTTGACGTGCTCTTTTTTGGCGACGATCGAGCAGGCGCAGGTGGCGTTGACGTCGCCGACCACCACCACCCAGTCGGGCTTTTCGGCCTTGACCACCTTTTCGAACTCAATCATGGTGCGCCCGACCTGCTCGGCATGGGAGCCGGAGCCGATATTGAGGTGGATATCCGGTTCCGGAATGCCGAGATCAACGAAAAACGAGTCCGACATCCGCACATCGTAATGTTGCCCGGTATGCACCAGGATGTGTTGCACTCCGGGGTGTTTTTTCAACGCCGCGCAAAACGGCGCGATTTTCATGAAATTGGGACGGGCTCCGACTACACTGATGATTTTCACTTTTCATTTCTCCGGCAATAATAATATTTCGTCAATCCGCGCAACGCCCATGCTTCGACCCAGCGCATATATGGAATTTTACTGACTTTGTCATTTTTCAGGCGGTAATAGAAGCACCCGGTCTGTTCATCGTACATGTTACGGCAAAACCAATCGAGGATTCTTCCTGCGAATTGCAGATCCTCCCCGCCTTCGTCGGCAAAGAAGCAGATCGCCTCCGCCGGAGCGTGCGCATCGACACAGTACAAGCGGTCGTGATAGTACTTCGGCGTGTCGTCATCCAGAAAAAACGTCTGCCGGTAGTAACGCTTGCCGGCATCAAACGCGTCCTGCCAGCCGGCCTCCCCCGCATTCAGCCGCAAAAACCACCGCAATGCCTCCAGATTGAATCCGGTATGGAACGAATCAATATAGTTCTGCGACGGATGTTCGCCATAAAACCACGCCCCGTCGGGATGCTGATAAGACATACTGTAAGACATGCTTTGGCAGGCCGGGAGCAAAAGCTCGTCACGTCCGGTCAAACGGGCCAAACGGACCAGCAGGGAAGCCCCGAGCATATTCGCATTGTGAACATAATTGTGGTCGGTCGGAGTGTAACTGAAACAGAACGAATCCCCCTCCCGTTTCCGGTTGAGGTCATTGAGCATGAAATCCGCGGTGCCGGACGCCAGTTCCAATGCCGAAGCGATTCCCGAAGACTCGTATGTATCCAGCAGCGCATGTCCGATAAATGCGGTGTTGACGATGGTCGGCGTCCCTCTCGGAACGTAAGCCACCCATGATTGCCACGGGAAGTGATACCCCCAGCAATTGCCGTGATACCCGAAAGAGACGGTCTCACGCAATCCTTCCAGCAAACCGTCGATTCCGTTTCGCCAGCGACCGTCCCCGGGGCAACATTGGGCCATCCGGCAGTAACTTTCCAGAAACAGCCCGAGCCCTTTGGGATTTCTTCCCGGCGGGATCAGCAGCAAAGGGCGCAGGTCGATCGGACTGCGGCGCAACAGTTGCGTCCAGAATACCCGCCCGTACTTGGTTCCGAGCGTCAGAGCGGTCACCAGCGGGCTGTTCAAGGCATCGTAGGGATCGGCTCCGGCAAAATTCCGGTTTTCACACCAATGCGCCAATTTGACAATTTTCTGATAAACCGAATCACTCATGCCCGGGCTCCTTTATTTCCGCCGCCAGCAGCAAAGCTTCAATCATTTTTCCGCGGCCTTGCGGACTCAACAAAAAATAATTGCCGGTGACAAGCCGCTCCGGCACCGGATTCATGGTCTGCGGGAAATCGTTCTTTTCGCCGATGTTGAAAGCGAAAACCAGACGCGGGCGGTTTTCCCGCTCCGCCGCAATCGAACTTTGCATATCCAGAATCAACTGCCGCTGTTTGCGGCGATATTCCCAGTCGGAAAAATAGTTGTTGCGAAACTGGTTCGCATAAATCGCCCAGGCATCCTGGCTTCCCGCTGACGCCGGGGGCGCCGCGATGATGATTTTCGCCCCGGGCGCGGCCGCCCGCAACAGCGCAATCACGGTCCGGATTTGCGCCCGGCCCGGCATCAGGTTTGTATTGTAGTATGGAATATCCACGATTACGGTGTCCGCCCGGGAGAGGGAATCACGCCACTCGCCGCTTTCGAGTTTTTGCCGCAGATGCGGCCAGTCGCGGATTTCAAGCAGATGATCGCCGCCCACCCGGGTTTTCCACCCTCCCGGCGCGTTGTCGATGCCGCTGCTGATGACCACGAGTCCGGCATCGGATCGCCGGGGATTTGGCGGGACCGGTTCGAGTCGCAAAGGAATCCCGGTTTTGACCGGACCGCCGGATTCATGCAGTTGGAGCCGCACCGTCACCGGATGCGTCGGCATTTCCAGTTCCACCCCGCGGAAATGATCCCGGACAGGACGGCTTGCAATTCCCTCAAGCTGCCATTGAAAACGTTCCGGATCCGGCATGGTCAGCCAGGGATCCAGGTAAATCCGCATCTTGCCGGGACGCGCGAACAGGACTTCGGGAACTGCCGTCATCGGCTTGAAATCGGATTGTTCCGGAGGCGGAACCCGGAAGTGTCCGGCTTCCGGAATGGAGCTTTCCCCGGCGTCTGCGGCAACGTTGCTGATCAGCACCGGTTGCCGCGCAACTTCGAGTCCGTTCGCGTCACGCATGATAACCGTCAATCTGAATTCGGCGGGATCTCCGGTTTGGCAGCGGTAATAATAACCGTCGGCGTACAAAAAACCCAGCGGACATTCCACCGAATAGACATAATTGCGCCAGTTTTCATCCCCGACGACCCGGCTCCATTGCAAGTTGAGCGTTTTGCCTTGCGGAAGCGCGATCCGGCCGGGTAAACTCAACCCGGCGGGGTTGGGCACCGCATGGGAGCGGCCCGGCGTGGCCCAGTCGGCATTCAAGCCGGAGGTGACTTTTTCGAGCACAATCTGCTTGCCGCGGAATTTCCAGGACGCCATTGTTTCCACCGGAACTTTGCCGAGGCGATCCTGCAGCATTTTTGTAAATTGCCCGTCGGCAAATTCGTGGACGATAAAAAGATGCTCCGTTTGGTCGATATTCCGGTCGATCGCCCTGATCCAGCAGTCGGGATCATTGCGCTCGGCATCGGTCAGCAGTTGCTGCAGAGGAATCCGGCAGTCGTACTCAAAAGACAACCGGGCCAATTCACGTGAGCCGTCAATGCACAGGCCATTTTTTTCGTAGGGCTTGAGAAGCGTTGCAATTTCAGGCAAATATGATTTTGTTTTGGGCATGCGACAGGATTTCGCCAGATTGGTCACCCCCAGCAGCATGATCACGGCCAGCCAGAAATACAAATGATTCCAGCCAACCCGTTTTTGCCACATCAAAAACAACCGGGTGACGCCCGGCGCCACCAGCAGCAGCAGCGGAATCCCGGTCGCCAGCGCATACCGTACCGACAGCGACCCCGGCAGCGCCCCCCAGAAAAAAATCCGCCACAAACAGAACAACAGCAACGCCACGATCACCAGCCGCCACTGCGGCTGTTTCGCCAGCCGGGGCAGCCGCAGCATTCCAAGTACCGCCGGCACCAGGAAAAAATAAAAAATCACTCCGCCGGCGATCAGCTCTATCGTTTTGACCAGCGCGATCAGATAATTTACCATAGCCGTCCCAGAAGATGCTCAATTACATAACTTGCCTTTTGCAACGGAATCAGTTGCCATTGGCACGAGGGCACCCGGCTGACAATATACCAGCCGCTTCCGCCGGCAACCACAACCGCGGAAAAAAAATACAGGACGCACCGCAATACCCGGTTGGTCCGTATATCCTTGCGGCGGTATGCCAACGCCAATTCCCAAAGACTCCAAATTCCCACTGCCGCAATCAATTCGCCCCCTTCTCGCCGGGTGAACATCGCGGCGGTGGCGGAGAGCCCGCCGAGCATGGCCCACCAGCGCCAGGCGCGTTCGCTTCCGGTCGCATACAGCAGCGCCCCCAAACCGAACATCAGATAGGAAAGGTAAGAGCCGTCACGCAGCAGGTCGGCTGAAATCCTGATGAACGACGGCAGGATCGCACACGCAAAAACCGTCACCACCGGCTCCCATTTCCTTTCCCCGGCCAGCGCCTTTCCGGCAAGCCACCCGCCCAGGACAAACAAAAATCCGCAGCAATAGTTGTAGAGCAGAATCGCGGTTTCCACGTCCGCGCCGAGGCGCATGAATTGTGCCGACCCCGCCATCATCAGCGGCGGAATTCCGGGACCGCAGTCAAGGTCTTCGGCCATGCTGGAATACGCCGCATCCGCGCCGGATCGCGCCCAAATATCAATGACTTTGCAATAGATGTAGCCATCCCGCGAAAACATTTCCGAACGCTCCGCCCGGTACCAGAACAGGGCCGAGTATAAGATCAATGCCGCCAATGGGATGAGAAAATGATGCTTCATCAGGCCAAACTGATCGTTTGATGTTCCCGCAGCGACCTTGCCACGGCAAATGTCGCCTGCGTCACGCGTTCGAGTTCAACCGGTTCGATGGCCGGAGTCCCGGCGTTCAGTCCGGCGAAAAAGGCGTTCATCATATCCTGCTGCCCTTTGTCCTGGCGCGATTTGGCATGAATTTTTTTGCGGCCGTACACCGTCAGTTCGCGGAAATCATTCAAAACCGCGCTGCAGCCGGCGCCATGGACTTCAAAATATTCCTTCGGCAGTTCAGTACAGCCGTTTGCATAATAGCACAGCACGCCGATGGACCCGTCCGCGAATTCGATATTGACGTTCAAGGTATCACCGAGACCGTTCACGTCCGGAGTCGCCACGGCGCCGATCCGGATCGGCAACGCCCCGCAGATGTAAGCCATGAAATCAATGAAATGGCACCCTTCGCCGATGATCCGGCCGCCGCCGATTTTGCGGTCTTGAATCCAGTGGTCGGCCGGAATCGCCCCGGCATTGACCCGGTAGAGCATACTGACCGGAACTTTCGGCAACGCGGCCTTGAGTTTGCGGGCCAGCGGCGCGAAACGGCGGTTGAAGCCGACCATCAATTGCCCGCCGGAACGTTTCTGCGCTTCCATGATTTGACTGAGTTCATCCGAATCGAGCGCCAGCGGTTTTTCGACAAAAACCGACTGCTGATGCTCAAGCGCTTTGACCACGTATCCGGCATGGGAATCGTGGCGGGTGGCGACAAACACGGTATTGATTTCAGGATTTCCGAAAATATCCGATTCATTTGCAGTGCAAAATTCGAAATGGAAACGTTCCGCCACGCGTTTTGAGGTCGTGCCGGTATTGGTCATCACCGCCACGCGCCGGATGTTCTGCGGCAGATTGGGGAGCAAATTCCCCTGGGCATAGCTGCCGGCGCCGACAAAGGCGACGGAAACGCGCTGGGGAATTGTTTTCGGATGAACCTTGACCGGCGCGTCGGACAACGCCTGGGTTTGATCATATTCGAGAATGACTCCGACAAAGGGCTCAAGGTGATTGACAATCATATCGTACGCTTTGGGCGCGTCGGCCAAGGCGAACAGATGCGTGGTAAGGGCATCGACATGGACGTTCCGGGACTGGATCAATTCCTGAAAAGCCTGCATATTGCGGTTTTCGGTCCACCGGACATAGGCCTGGGGGTAATCAATTCCCCGCTCTTCGTATTTCGGGTCGTAGCGGCCCGGACCATAGGAGCAGGACATCTTCAGGGTCAATTCCTTGGGATAGTAGTCCGGGTTGCGGTCAAATCCGGTCGGAACCGCGCCGACCACGACCACGGTGCCTTTCTTGCGAACGATCTTGCCGGCGAAATTGATCGGGTCAAGACTTGACGTGCCGGCGGTAATAATGCAACTGTCCACTCCGCAGCCGCCGGTAAATTGCGCAATCCTGTCCTCGATTCCGGTGGCGCCGCGCTCCAATGCGAGATCAAGGTCGGCTTTGGCGGCAAGAACCTGATTCAACGATACGTCAATACCCACCACCCGGACCCCGGAGGCGCGCAGCAGCAGCGCCGTCAGGCGGCCGAGCAGGCCCAGGCCGATCACCGCGGCGCTTTCGCCGAGGCGCAGGTCGGCCTGGCGTACGCCTTGCATCGCGATTGCGCCAAGCGTGTTGTAGGCGGCGCTCCGCAAATCCGCATTTTCATTCAGCCGGACGCATAAATTCACCGGCACCGCCACGACTTCGGCGTGATTGGCGAAGCCCGCTCCGGCACAGGCGACCTTGTCTCCCAGCTTGAATCCGGCGACATCCGGCGCCACGCCGATCACCACTCCGGAGCAACTGTAGCCGCATGGCGAATACGCCTCAAGTTTTTTGGTCACCGCCCGATACGCCTGGACCACGCCCTGTTTGCGGATGACGTCAAGGACCTGGCAGAATTGATCCGGGCGTTCTTTGATTTTTCCGATCAGGCTTTTGCGGGCGGCTTTGGCGGTTGACCCTTCTGTCCCGGCGCTGATCAAAGAATAATGGTTTCTGACCAGAAGCATCCCCGGTCCGATTTGCGGCATCGGGACATCCTGAACCAGCATGCTCCCGTCGCGCAGTTTCTGAGTTAATTGCAGCATTTATCGATCCTCATGTAAAAATAAACTGATAACTTCGATTGATCCAGTGAATCCGCCGCCTCAACCATTCCAGCAACAGCATCGCTCCCCAGGTGACGGCGGAAGCGGAAACCAACATGACAATATAACTCGGCCAAACGCCCAATGCCAATCGGCGCATAACAAAGTTTAATCCGACGATGATAATCATCTGCCCGATATAGGCCGCCAGCGTATAGCCGCCCATCAGACGCAAATATCTGCCGCAATCATGGAATCGCAAAACCCAAATGAAAGTGCCGAACCACGCCAGCGTTTCCAGCAGGAGCAGCAATTTCCCCCGCAGGTCCATGTCGATATGCCAGCTGTTTTTGGCAATCAGGATGGCGGCCAGCAAGATCGGAAAGACGAACAGCCGTTCCCGCAAAAAATGCAGCACCCGCAACACGGCCGGCCGGTTCGCGCTCATCCCGAGCCCCATCCCCAATGCCCCCCATGCCAGGCAAAAGAGCAAGGCCGAATCGTCCCGGAACATCAGACCGAGTCCGAGCAGAATCAACGCCCAGTCCCGCATCCATGGAATCAAAAAAGGGATCAGCAGCAGAAAAACGGCGATCGGATAAAGAATCTCAAAGGCGGCAAGCGATCCCGGAATCCCGCCGGCAAGCATTTGCCATAATCCGCCTCCGTCCGCAAAATATTGCGCCATTTTGCTCCATTTCATCACCCCCGCAGCGTACAGCAGGGCGTTCATCGCCAGAAACAGCGCCAGCAATTTCCCGCCCCGGCGCCATAACCGCAGCCGCACCTTCCAGGGCGAATTGAGCGCTTCCTTGTGATAGTGAATCCCGCAAAGCAGTCCGGTGACAAGCACGAATGCAAAATGGATGAAATACAAACATGAATAAACGGACTCCAGCTGTCCGGCATATCGCGTCAGTCCCGAGGCGGAGTGAAACGCGAGCATGATCAAAACCAGCGAGCTTTTGATGTCATCAAGTTCTTGAATTCTTTGATGTTGCATGATCTACTCCGAATCAGTTCGTTGATCACAGGGGTTCGAATCATCCTCATCGCTTTTGCGGAAGAATTCCTCTCCCTTGAAAAGCAACAGTCCCAGCATTCCCCAGAGAAACCAGTTGTAGGAGGGATACAGCCCGGGAGTCACCCCGATGCAGTCAATGAAATATGAGCACAGCAGCAAAAATGCCGCGACCTGGGGCAATTTGGCGGATTTCAGGCTGCTGACTGCTCCCCAGAGCAAACGCAGGACACTCCCTCCGAAAAACAGCAACCCTAAAATCCCGCTGACGAAAAATACCCGCATGAATTCATTGTGCGCCGGGGCCAGCCAACCGGCTCCGGTCAGGTACGCCAATATCCCGAAATCATCAAAGACATCAAAATGTTCCTGCCACAGCATCCCCCGTCCGGACAGGAAATATTGCTCATCCATATCCCCCGAGCTGATGGCAATTTCTTTTGAGAGCAGAAATTCGACCCGTTCAAAAAGAAAATTGTCGTAGTAGAAGTTCAACGCAACCAGCATTGAAAAGATGAACAGCCCGAGCATCCACCGCTTCCCCAGGATCATCAAGCCGATCACCCACAAAGCGATGATGCCAAAAACGGCCCTGGAGCTCAAGTTGTACAGTGCTATCAGCGAAAATATGATGATTCCCAGACAAAACAGCCTTTGCCGGAAACCGCGGGAGAAGTTGCCGAGCAATGATATAATAGCGGCAAACAGCGCCGGAAAAATGAAAATACGGCACGACACCGAATCATGATATAAACCGTCGTAACGCACCAATCCCATAATGGTCCGCTCCTGCCAGACCACGCCGGTCACCGCCTGATAGATTCCCACCGCGACCGGGAATATCCCGGAAATCATCAGCGCCGTCAATAAATTCCGGAAATCGCTCCTGGTCACGAAATACGCCGGGAAAATATAAAACCCCAAGAACAAATTCATCGCCACCAATGCCGAAGAAAAAAGCGGCATGAATCCGGCACCATAGTACAGGGGAGCAAAGAACAGCCCGCTCACATTGGCAATGAGAATACAGCCGGCGCAGATTTTCCAATATGCCGGATACTCCTCGGGCAACTTCTGCCAGTGAAGCAGGAATACGCCAACCGCCCCGCCGTATGAAAGCTGAATCAGGGAGCTTCCCCCGAAACGGACACTCCAGGTCGTGGCCACCACCGGCATGGCCACCAGCAAAAGCATAATCCCTTTGCGGGGATTTTGCCAAAACACCACAAAGGCGATCAAAACCAGAAGTAGAGCCGTGACAAACAAAATCATAAAGTCTGCTTCTTTCGGTTCCCCGGAGCCTGATTCAGGATCGGGAACGGCCCGGTCAGTTTTTTGATTTCGCGCGCCGGGTTGCCGGCAACCACGGTCGCCGGTGCGACATCCCGGGTGACCACCGCCCCGGCCGCCACCACCGCATTGTCGCCGATGGTGACATTGGGCAGGATGATGGAGTGGACGCCGATGAAGACGTTGTTCCCGATGACGACTTTGCCTTCTCCGTCCTGCTCCGGATCGATCATCTTGGCAGCGCCGTCGTGAGACAGGATGCAACAGCCGTAAGTGATCAGGCAATGATCTCCGATAATGGTGGTTCCCCGGCGAAGATCAAGCTTGGCGCCGAGACTGATCATGGTATTGCGTCCGATTTTGATTCCGCTCCAGCGCAGATACGCCAAACGGGTTTCGCGGATCAGATTTCCCAGATAATGCCGTATGGTTCGAATCATTTTTGAACTCCCGGTTTCAATTTTTTACCGCTTCGCCATGGTGATCCATGATCAGGTCATAATGGTCGCCTTGCCAGTCGATCCTGGCGTGGGTCACCCGGTTCTGACACATTTCGGATACCGCCAGATAGGCGACGGTGACCCGCCGCAAATCCTCGTTGCTGTAGCAGGACGGGCAGCGGGGGCCCCGAATGGCCTTGGCATATTGTTTGTACATGTCGGCGTGGCCTTTGTTGCGGAACCAGAAATTCCGCACTCGGCGGCAGCCGTCTCCGCTCATGGTCAGCCGCAGGAAATCGTCAATCACCACTGTTTTGGCGCCGCTGCGGATATCAAGGTATTCCTGAACGCCCCGGAGAGGATCGCCATAGTCGGTGGAGTGGAGTGATATTTTTGACCCGTCGGCAAATATGATGACCACATCGATTTCATCGCCCGCCCTCTTTTGCGGATGGGGAATGACGAAAATCTCAACCGGACGCGAGGTGATGAAAACACAGCCAAGATCGATCCAATGGCACAAATTTCCAGTAACCCTGGTTTTTTGATTCGGCCAGTAGTACCAGTGAAAATCCGGCAAATTCAGCTCCTTGACCAGCGCAACGACCAGAAAAGGCTGCCCGGTGTCACCGAAGAACCGTCTGGATCGCTTCACCATGGCAAGGCTGCGCCGGTTGTATCCGATTTCAATATCCGCTCCGTTTGCCCGCAATTCCAGCAGCCGATTCAGCTGGTCAAAGGTTGTGACCGGCGGTTTTTCCAGAAAAATGCGCACATTCGAATTGATGCGCAACGCCTCTTCGACAATCGCCAGATGGGTCGAGTGGTAGGTCGCAATGCAAAGAACGGCATTGTCGTTGCCGGCCAGCGCCTGCAATCCCCGCGGCACATCCGTATCGACCTCTTCGAAATGGAAAAGCTCACCCACCCTGGCGGCGATGACCGGATCGGCGTCAATCAACATGCGGTGATGCGTTCCCCGCAAAAATTGGAGGATGAAGCCGCAACCGTAAACACCCGCGCCAACCAGAAAAAGGTCAGGCTGCGAAGATTTCGGGGCCCGCCGGGGACGCGGCTTCGGTTCCGCCGTCGCCGCGGCGGCGGAAAAAATCGGCAGCGCCCCGGATTCCGGCGCCGGCTCCCGGAGATCGGTCATGATCTCCGCCAACCGGAATGACGTCGATTTCTCCGCAAATGGAGAGTAGCGGAAGATTTCCTCAAGCCAGTCATTCCTGCCGCTCAAAAAAGTTGCCAACTGACGGAAAATCCGATTGCAGTCGGCT
>JBFWIO010000015.1:0-17288 GCA_050255955.1 Victivallaceae bacterium | reverse complement strand
AAAAACCGCCTCCGTCTCCGCACAGGTGGCGGAAAAGGCGGAGGCCGCCTATCTCCTCAGCAAAGCCGCCGTCTCGGCCTCCAGGAGCAATCTCGAAAAACTCCGCAACGGCTCGCGCAAAGAGGACATCGCCCTCGCCCAGGCCCAGCTTTCGCAGGCCGCCGCCCAGCTCGCAATCCATCAGCAGGCGTTGCGCGATGCAGTGCTTTACGCCCCCTGCGACGGGGTGGTGCGCTCGCGTTTGCTCCACCCCGGCGAAATGACTTCGCCGCAGAGCCCGGTGCTGACGCTGGCGATCATCTCGCCGAAATGGGTCCGGGTTTATCTGCCCGAAACCATGCTGACCCGGATCCGCCCCGGCGACAAGGCCCGGATCAGCCTCGACAGCCTCGGTGCAAAAACCCTTGATGGCTGGGTCGGCTTCATCTCCCCGACCGCTGAATTCACGCCCAAGAACGTCGAAACGCCGGAACTTCGCACCGCGCTGGTTTACGAAGTCCGGGTAATGGTCGACGATCCGGACAACTACCTCAAACTCGGCGCGCCGGCCACCGTCACGTTCCCCGGCCCGGCGGCAAAATGAATGCGATCGAGTGCCGCCAACTGACCAAACGCTTCCATGGTCGCGAAGGCGTCGCCACGGTGCTCAACAACCTCACCTTCAGCTTTGAACCCGGCCGCATCGTGGGGCTCCTCGGGCCGGACGGAGCGGGCAAGACCACGCTGCTGCGGATTCTTGCCGGTCTCCTCCGTCCGGACGGCGGCACCGCCGCGGTGCTCGGCTGCGACGCGGTCCGCGACGCGGCCGAAATCCAGAATTTCGTCGGCTACATGCCGCAGAAATTCGGTCTCTACGAAAACCTCAGCGTGGCCGAAAACCTCGAACTCTACGCCGAACTCCACAACATCCGCCTCCGCGACTGCCCGGAACGGGTCGAGAAACTGTACGCGATGACCGACCTCGGAGCCTTCCGCAACCGCATGGCGGGGGCGCTCTCGGGAGGGATGAAGCAGAAACTTGCGTTGATCAGCGCGCTGGTGGCCGACCCGCCCTTGTTGCTGCTCGACGAGCCCACGGTGGGGGTTGACGTCCTCTCGCGCCGGGAGCTCTGGCGAATTTTGCGCGATCTGGTGAACGGGAGCAAGCTCACGGTTTTCGCCAGTACCTCCTATCTTGACGAAGCGGCCTACTGCGACCGCACGCTGATTCTCTTTGGCGGCAAACTGATTGCCGACGGCCCGCCCTCAGAAATCGCCGAAAACGGCTCTTTTGAAGAAGGCTTCATCCGCCGCCTCGCGGGGAATTCGACGCCGCCACCCGCACGCACGACCCGGCTTGCCCCCGACGCCCCGGTGCTGATCAGGGCCGACAACATTGTCAAACGCTTCGGCAGCTTCACCGCGGTCGATCACGTCAGTTTCGAAGTCCGGCGCGGCGAGATCTTCGGTCTCCTCGGCGCCAACGGAGCGGGCAAGACCACCACCTTCAGGATGCTCTGCGGCCTCAGCAGCCCGGACGAAGGCGCGGTTGAGGTGGCCGGCTACAACCTCCGCACCGCCGGGTCCGAGGCGCGCAAAAAGATTGGCTACGTGGCCCAGAAGTTCTCGCTCTACGGCGACCTTACGGTCCGTGAAAACCTGGAGTTCTTCGGCGGGGCCTACGGTCTTCACGGTGCGCGGCGCGCCGAACGAATCGCCTGGGCGGCGGACAACTTCGAACTCGCCAGGGTGATGAACACCCCCGCCGCCAAGCTGCCGCTCGGCTACAAACAGCGGCTCAGCATGAGCTGCGCGCTGCTCCATCAACCCGGCATCCTCTTTCTCGATGAAGCCACCTCGGGGGCCGACCCGATGGCCCGGCGCGAATTCTGGCAGCGGATCATCGGCCTCGCCGACGCCGGGGTGGCGGTGATCATCACCACCCACTTCCTCTCCGAAGCAGTCTATTGCGACCGCATGGTGATCATGCAATCGGGCCAGTCGATCGCCGCCGGTTCGGCCGACGATATCCGGCGCCAGGGCGAATCGCCCGACCTTGAGGATGCCTTCGTCAACATCATCGGCCGCTTCCGCGCCGGCCGGGGGGGCATCGCATGAACCTGGGGCATTTGCGAATCCTGATCGCCAAAGAGCGCAAGCAGCTTTTGCGGGACAAAAGCAGCATCTTTTTCGGCTTGCTGCTGCCGGTAATTTTGCTGTTGATCTTCGGCTACGGGATGTCACTGGACATCCGCAACATCAAACTGGCGATCGTCTCGCCCGCCCCCGACGAACTGACCAACCGGGTGGTGGCGCGGTTCTCCTCCTCGGAATACTTCAGCGTCCGGGTGGTGCGCTCAAGCGCCGAGGGCACCGAGCTGGTTCGCACCCATCGCGCCGACGGGTGTCTCTATCTGCCCGAAGACCTGCCGCGCAAACTCGCCTCGCGCGAAGCCTCGATCCTGATCGCGGTCAACGCCACCAACGCCACCCAGGCCCGGCTGACCGAGAACTACATCAAAAGCATCCTCCTCGCCTCCCTCGGCAGCCGCCGCGGCGGGATCGACCTCAAAAGCCGGATGTACTTTAACGACGCCAACGAAAGCAGCTACTTCATGATCCCCGGGGTGATCGTAATCATCATGTCGATCATCGGCACCAAGCTCACCGCCATGCTGATGGCCAAGGAGTACGAACACGGCAACATGGAAAGCATGTTCGCCACCCCGATGACCGCCGCCGAGCTGCTGACCGCCAAGGCGTTCAACAACTTCTTCCTCGGCATGCTCGGCCTGACCATTTCGCTTCTTTTCGCCCGCTATCTCTTTGACGTGCCGATCCGCGGGAGCATCCTGATCCTCGCTTTCGGCTCCGGGATTTATCTTTTGATCGCACTGGCGGCCGGACTGTTGATTTCGAGCCTGACCCGCAATCAGTTCATCGCCAGCCAGATTTCGCTGGTGGTCTCCTTCATGCCGGTCTTTCTGCTCTCGGGCTTCCTCTATGAAATCCGCAATATGCCGCCGGTCATCCAGTACATCACGATTTTCATTCCGGCCCGTTACTACGTCGATTTTCTCCAGACCGCGTTTCTGGTCGGCAATGTCTGGAGCAACATCTTTTTCAACTGCGCTGTAATGACCCTCTTCGCGGCGGTGCTGATGACCCTCGCCGCCTGGAAAAACCCGAAAACACTGGAGGGGTGAATGGAACGTCTGTACCGCCTCGCGGCGCTGATGAAAAAAGAGCTGATCCAGCTCCTGAAAAATCCGAAGACCCGGATCACCCTCTTTTTGCCTCCGGTGATGCAACTCGTGGTCCTCGGCTACGCCGCCACCATGGACCTCAAAGAAGCCGACTTCGCGGTGCTCGACCACTCCCGCAGCGCCGCGTCGCGCGAGCTGATCGCCAAATTCACCGGCGGCGGCGTCTTCATCCGCAAACCCGACTTCAGCTCCGAAAAAGACCTCAATTTGCGGCTCAGCAACCGCGATGTCAAAATGGCGCTGGTGATTCCCGCCAATTTTGAACGCGCTCTTGCCGGCAACGATCTTCCGGAAATCCAGATCATCGTGGACGGCCGCAACTCCAGCTCGGCCGGACTGATGCTCGGCTACGCGGTCAACATCATCGAACTCTTTGAGCGCGCCCGCCACCCCGGCAAAGTGCCCTTTGAAATCCGCACCCGGGCGTGGTTCAACCCCAATTACAGCGCCCAGTACTTCATGGTGCCGGCGCTGTTGGCAACCATCGCCTTGCTCGATTTGATGCTTCTGACCGCACTCTCGATGGCGCGCGAACGCGAAGACGGCACCTTTGACCAGTTGATGCTGACACCTTATTCGCCGGGGGAACTGATCGCGGTCAAGGGGGCGGCGGCGATGTTTGTCGGCTACTGTCAGTTGACTTTCGGACTGCTGGTGATTCTCTACTGGTTCCGGATTCCCTTTATGAGTTCGTTCGCGTTGCTCTACGCGCTGTTCTTCGCTTTTATGGCGGCTTCCATCGGGATCGGTCTTTTGATCTCGGTGTTGAGCAAAGACCTCAATCAGGCGATGCTGGGGTCGTTCCTGGTGGCGATTCCCTTTGCCATGCTCTCCGGGCTGGCGACGCCGGTCGAGAGCATGCCGGAGATTTTGCAGAAAATCACGGTGGTCAATCCGATCCGTTACGGGGTCAAGGCGTTGCAGCAGATGTTCCTCGAGGGGGCGACATTTGCCGAGCTGATGCCGACTTTTGCCATTCTGCTGACGATCGGTGTGACGACTGCCACGGCGTCCTATCTGGTTTTTCAATATCAGCGCAAATCGTGAATAATCATTTGCTTTTCGCCGAAGAGTGATTATAGTTCTGAAAACAACCGGAAAGGCGGTGTTGTTATGAAGTTCAAAACCCTGTTTCTCTGCGGCCTCGTCCTTGCCGGCGCGGCCGCCTGGGCCGATGACAACAGTCAGGAGACGATCGATATCGTCACCCGCGACGGCCAAACCTTCAAAAACGTCACCATCGAGGACGTCAACCCCGGCGGCATCGACATCGGCTTCACCAATGCCCAGGGCTATTACGTGCTCAAGGGACTCAATTTCGACATTCTTCCCGAAGATCTGCAGAAACGCTTCGGCTACGACCCGGTCGCGAGCAAGGATTTCAACACCAAGGTCGCCGCCTATGCCGACAAGGACATGCCGCAGGTCGCCGAGAGCGAAAAAACACGGCTGGAGCGGATCACTCAGGAAATCAAAGCCAAGTTCTCCGGCCAGAATATCACCATCAAGCCGGATGACCTTCGCTTCGCGATCCAGGCCGGGCGCCGTTCGGCGGTGGTCGAGCCGGTGGCCGCGAGCCAGAACGGCTGCGTGGTCAAGATCAGCAAAATCGAATCCGGCAAAGCCATCAACTCCGAGCTGGTCCAGGTTGACGGACTGAATCTGCCGCAGGGCGAACAATGGAGCGGCTTCCTCTACCCGACCGGGCTCAAGGCCAACTATCAGGGCCAGGTGCTCCCGGTATTTGGCGACAATCTCGAAGACGCGACGAAACTGGTCACTCATTACCTCGAAGTCTACAGCGAATACGCCGCCAACCAGGCCGCCGGCACGAATGCCGACGCCAACGTCGAGAGCGCCCCGGATCAGGCGCTTTCCGCGTCACAGCCGACCGCCCAGCAGCCCCAGCCGGACCAGCAGCAAACGCAAACGACTCAGCAGGCCCAAGGCCAGCCCGACGCGTCGAACACCTCGGGCAACGTGACCAACAACTACTATTACGGCACCGGCGACAACAGCAGCAGCAATGACGGGAACTACAACAGCGGCTATTACTACGGCGGCGCGTATCCCGCCTATGTCGGCGGCTACTACGGCGGCTATTACATCGGCAACAACTACGGTCCGGTCAACTGGTGGAACAACCGCCACCATTACAACCCGCGCCCCAACCCCTATCCGCGCCCCAATCCGCGTCCCAATCCGCGCCCGAATCCGAATCCGGGACCGCGTCCGGATCCGCGTCCGCCGATCGGCACTCCGGCCAATCCGGCGTATTCGCAGCCGGGATGGAAAGTTCCCGAGTCGGTCCGTCTCGGCTACGACCCGTTGCGGGCGACCACTTCCAAGCCGCCATGGGACACCCAGAGCAATCGCGACTGGAACTCCGGCAACTTCCGGCCGAGTTCGCCCGGCAGCCGCTACAACAGCAATCGCGGCGGCAGTGAATTCCGCGGCGGCAATGAATTCCGCGGCGGCGGCGAATCGCGCGGCGGCGGCTTTCGCGGCGGCGGCGGCCGGCGCTGATCCGGACAGAAGCAAACGCCCGGAGCGAGTTTATCGCTCCGGGCGTTTTTTTGTCGGGTCAACTTATTTAACCACCAGATTGCGCTTGTCAAAAACGCGCTGGACCTTGCCGGTCGAGCGTTCAAGTGAGTTCGGCTCGACCAGTTCAACCGTGAAATGAATCCCGGTGATGCCGGAAATTTCACGCGCGATGCGGTCGCGCAGACGGTGAAGCTCCTCCATTTTGTCGGAGAAGTTGTCCGGCCTCATTTCGATTTTGACCACCGCTTCGTCAAGGTGGTGCGGCCGGTAAAGCTCGATCTGGTAATGCGGCGCGGTGCCGCCGACCTTGAGCAGCGCTTCCTCGATCTGGGACGGGAAGACGTTGACGCCGCGAATAATCATCATATCATCGGTCCGTCCCTTGACCCGGCTCATCCTGAGCGTAGTGCGGCCGCAGGGGCAGTCACCCTCGATCAGCCGCGCGAGGTCGCGGGTGCGGTAGCGGATGATCGGACACGCTTCCTTGGTCAACGCGGTGATCACCAGCTCGCCCTCCTCGCCCGGAGCGACCGGCGCGAGGGTTTCGGGGTGGATGCACTCGACCAGGAAATGGTCTTCCTGAATGTGCATACCGGTCCGCGCCGCGCATTCGCCGCTGACGCCGGGGCCGATGATCTCGGAGAGACCGTAGTTGTTGAAGGCACGAATGCCGAGCGCATCCTCGATGGTCGCACGCATCTCCTCGGTCCATTGTTCGCCGCCGAAATGGGCGTAACGCAGCGCAAGTTCGCCGCGTTTGAGCCCGTGTTCGGTTAACACGTCGGCGAGGTTGAGCGCGTAGGAGGGGGTGCAAATGAGGGTATTGACCTCAGCGTCCTTGAGCAGCAGAATCTGGCGCTGGCTGTTGCCGCTGGAGGCCGGAATCACCGCCGCGCCGACCCGCTCGATGCCGTAATGGAGCCCGAAGCCGCCGGTAAAGAGGCCGTAGCCGAACGACACCTGGGCGATCTGGTCCGCCGTCAAACCGCCGCCGACCAGAAACCTTGCGCAAAGCTCGGCCCAAAGTTTGAGGTCGTTGGCGGTGTAACCGACAAAGGTCGGCTTGCCGGTGGTGCCGCTTGAGGCGTGAAGTCGCGCCAATTGCGAACGGTCAACCGCAAAAAAGCCGAAAGGGTAATGATCGCGCAGATCCTGTTTGGTGGTAAAAGGAAGGTTTTTGAGCTCGTCGAGGCCGCCGATCGACTCCGGCGTGATCCCGCGTTCGGCGAACTTCCGGCGATAAAACGGAATCGCTTGCGCACGTCTGACGGCGTCCCGCAACCGCTTCAATTGCAATCCGGCGCGTTCGCGCCGGTCCATACACTCCGCCGCCGGATCAAAGATCCGGTTTTCAATCACAAAGCTGTTCATGATCCTGTCGCTTTTCAGGCAAAAAGTTCAAATTCTCCGACCGGTGAAATCCCGGCGGCGGTCAGTGCCGCGTAGGCCTTGTCCGGCTCTTCAAAACGGAATACCATCACCGCCTGTTCCTGGCGGCCAAAGGTAAAGGCGTACATGTATTCGACACTGAGATTGCTGCGGTCGAGAATGTCGAGGATGTCCGCCAGTCCGCCCGGCCGGTCGGCCACCGGCAGCGCCAGCACGTCGGTCGACTTGACCAGGAAGCCGGCTTTTTCGAGCGCCGCCTTGGCCTTGTCGTGTTCCTTGACCAGCAGCCGGAGGATGCCGAACTGCTGGGTGTCGGCCAGCGCCAGCGTGCGGATGCTGATGTTGTTTTGCTTGAGCACCTGGCAGATCGCATTGAGGCTGCCGGGCCGGTTTTCGACAAAGAGCGACAACTGTTTGATCAGCATGGGAAACCTCCAAAGTTAGCGGCGTCCGAGCCGGAATGCCGCGTCGTTGATTTCATGAAGCTTCTCCGGCAGATTGCGGTGAATATGCTCAAGCCAGAGCGACTCCGGCAAATCGAAGTGCTTGCTCAGCGCGCCGAGGAGAAGAATATTCGCCGCCTTGGGATTGGCGAGCTCGGCCACCGGCACATCATCGGGGGTAATCAGCACTCCGCCCGCCTTGAGCTTGGCCAGATTGACTTCGAGCTGGGTCGGTTCGAGGATCAGGAGATAGTCGGATTCGCCCTCCGGGACCATCGGGCTGTAAACTTTTTTGCCGTAGCGCACTTCGCTCGAAACCGAGCCGCCGCGCTGGCTCATGCCGTGAACTTCGCTCTTTTTGACATCGAATCCGGCCGCAAAGAGAACTTCGGCGAGGATATCGGTGACTTTGAGCACACCCTGTCCGCCGAGACCGGCGACGGTAATATTGATGGCTTGATCCATTTCAGTGCTTGGCTCCTTCATAACCCTTGGCCTTGACCGCCGCCAGAATACAGGGGCGGCGGGCGATGATGACGCTGGTCGCATTCTCCGAGAGACGCTTCTTCAACAGCTCCTCGAAGCCCTTGTAGTCAAGCGTGGGGTCGCACACATCGACGTGCTCGACGCCGATCGCCTTGACCACGTTCTCAAGCGAAATCTGAGGTGCGTCGCTGTGATCGAGCTTGCGCCCGGTCGAGGGGTTTTCCTGCAATCCGGTCATCGCGGTGGTGGAGTTGTCGAGAATCAGCACCACATGCCCGGTTTTCGGCCGGTTGTAGACCATTTCGACGATGCCGTTGATGCCGGTGTGGAGGAACGTGCTGTCGCCGATCACGCTGACCACCCGGCGTGCTTCGGCGTCGGGGAGCGCGTGGCGCATCCCCAGCCCGGTGGTGATGCTCGCTCCCATGCAGACGCAAGTATCAACCGCTTCAAACGGCGGCAGCACCCCGAGCGTATAGCACCCGATATCGCCGGCGACGATGCAGTTGAGGTCGCGCAAGAGATCGTAGGCGCGGCGGTGCGGGCAACCGACGCAGAGCTGCGGCGGCTTGCCGGCGGGCGGCGCGGCTTCGGGCGAAAGGTCGTTGGCAAGAATCCGGCGGACCCGGCCGACGGTGAGTTCGCCGAAGCGGTACATTTCGGCCTTGCCCTCGACCGGAATGCCGGCGGCGAGACAGCTTTCCACCAGAATCGGGTCGCCTTCTTCGATCACCAGGCAGCGCTTGACCCCGGCGGCAAACTTGCGGATCCGTTCGATCGGCAGAGGATAGGTCATGCCGAGCGCCAGAAGCGAAGCCTCCGGCGCGGCATCACGCACGTGCATTATGGAAATCCCGCTGGCGATGATGCCGAGCTCTTTGGAGCCGGTCGTTTCCTCGATGAATTCGCCTTTTTCGTTGCGCGCGGCGAGCTCCGCCAGCCGGGCGCGGAGCCGCCGGTGGGCGGGACGGGCGTAGGCGGGGATCATCACGTTGCTTTTGACATCCTTGGTGTAACCGATCGTCGGCGGGGCGACGGGGGGACGCGGGGTCAATGCCCCCTTGGAGTGGCAGACCCGGGTGGTGATCCGGAGCAAAACCGGGGTCCGGAATTCTTCGGCCAGCTCAAAGGCGCGGATGGTAAAGTCGTACGCCTGCTGCGAATCGGCCGGTTCCAGCATCGGCACGCCGGCGGCGATCGCGTAGCGGCGGTTGTCCTGTTCATTCTGGCTCGAAGCCATGCCGGGGTCGTCGGCCGATACGATCACCAGCCCGCCGGGAGTGCCGGAGTAGGCGATGGTAAAAAGCGGGTCGGCGGCGACATTGAGCCCGACATGTTTCATCGTCACCAGGCTGCGGCCGCGGGCAAAGGCGACGCCGATACCGACTTCAAGCGCGACCTTTTCATTAGGGGCCCACTCGGCGTTGCCGCCGTAAGCGGAGAAGTTTTCCAGAATTTCCGACGAAGGCGTGCCGGGATAGCCGACGCCGAGCGTGACGCCGCAATCCTTTGCCGCCCTGGCAATGGCTTCATTGCCGCTGACAAAAAGTTTCGGTTGCATATCTCATCCTTCCAGGTTTATCGATTCAAGCAGATCGTGCTGGGTCTCGGCAAGATCGCCGATGGTCTCGCTCATCGCCTCGGCCTCGCCCTCCTCAAAGGTGTGGGCGGCGGAGTTGAGCAATTCCAGCAGATTGTCGCAGTAAAGCGTAATTTCGGCGAGGCGGCGGAGTTTGTCGGAGTCGATCTTCTCCAGCGCCTCGGCGTCGCGTTTGAGCTCGGCGAGGAAGAGGTTCTTCTCGTCGAGGATTTCGAGGATCGCGCCGCGGACATCGCCTTTGGGCTCATCGCTGACACGGTCGTAATTTTCAGTCAGAAATTCAAAGCGTTCCTCGACGTAGTTGAGGAAGACCACGCGCTGCGCCTCGTCGCTGAAGCCGAGCTCGTCGCGGCCGAAACAGCGGGCGTAGAAACTGTCGAAATCGAGCTCGCGGGTATAACAGCAGTCGAGGATGTAGGAGTCTATTTCGACCGGGGTCAGCGCGATCCCGATTTCGCAGAGCATGGTTTCGAGGTCGTTGGTTTCGCCGCGCGAAACGCCGACGCCTTCGGGTATGGCGACGGTTCCGTCGGCTTCGCCGTCGGTTTCGGCGGCGCGGCGGGCCAGCACGGTGTGCCCGGCGTCGAAATTGATCTCGATCAGGCTCGCGCAACGGATGAATTCATCAAGCGAAGCCGCCGGTTTGGCGAGCAACGTTTTGCCGCCGAGGAAGAAACTCCAGCGCAGCTGTTCCGGGATGTCAAAGTAATTGGCGAAACGGTCAACCACTTCGAGCACCGCTTTTTCGAGCGCAACGCAGTATTTGCGGCGGGCGGCGTCGGTGCGCTTGTCGCCGGGGAGGAATTTGCAGGAGACCAGGCCCGCGGCATAATCATCGACCCGGCAGAGCAAGGCGTCGCCGGAACTGAAATTGTTTTGCGCAAAGAAGGCTTTGAGGTCAAACACATTGAGCGTAATGCGGTCGGTGCCGCGCGCGTCGGCGGCAATCCGGCTGTTGCCGGGATGCTCGGCGATGAAGAAGTCAAAAACCTGTTCCGAGCCCATCAGCATGTGGTACGGAAAAAGTTCGGCCAGCGCCCCCTCAAAGGGCCGCATCGCGAACGCGGCTTTGCCGTTCGAGAGCTTGACTTCGGAGGGAAAAACCTCGGCATCGACAAAGGGGGTGAAGCGGTGGCCCGGAAAAAGCACCCCCGCCTCGATCTCCTTGTCATCCGGCGTGATCAGAAACTCCGCTCCGGTGAAGTATTCGCCGCGCCCGGTGTAAACGCCATCAACTTCAAAGAGCGTATCGTCGGCTTCGAGCAGGCGCCCGATCCGTTCGGAAAGGCCCTTTGACTTGCGAGCGTGGAGCTCGCGGTAGACGTCGTCGAGCCGGAACACGCCCGCGCCGCACATGCGGGCGGCGGCGACGGCGTTCTCGATGTCATCGGAACCGATGCTTTTCTTTTCGGCAATCATCAATTCACCCCCGCGATTCTGGAAAGTTTGGCAAACAAAAATTGGCGCAGATGCAGTTCAAGGTCGGCTTGTTCAAAGGTCTTCAAGGTATCGACGGTCAGCGCGTCGGCGACATTGAACGCCCCGCTCCGGGTCCGCCGCAGCGCCTTGAGCACGCCGCCGCAACCGAGCTGGCGGCCGAGGTCGGCGCAGACGGTACGGACATAGGTGCCCTTTGAGCAATGCATGACAAAATCGCATTCGGGCAGTTCCAGCCGGGTGATTTCGAGCGAGTGGATGGTAATCTCACGGCTTTCGCGCTCGACTTCGATCCCTTCGCGGGCGAGTTCATAGAGTTTCTTGCCGTCTTTTTTGACCGCGGAAACCATCGGCGGAGTCTGCTGCCGGACGCCGACAAAGGAGGCGAGGCCTTCGCGAAGCTGTGTTTCGCTGACGCCCGACCAGTCACGTTCGGCGATCACTTCGCCATCCATGTCTTCGGAATTCGTTTCGATTCCGAGCCGCAGCGTTGCTTCGTAAACTTTGTCTTCGCCGCTGAATTTCTGGCTGAGCTGGGTGAACTTCCCGAGCACCAGCACCAGGAGTCCGGTGGCGGCGGGGTCGAGGGTGCCGCAGTGCCCGACCTTGGGAATGTTGAACCGGGCCCGGACGAAGTTGACCACGTCAAAACTGGTCCATTCGGCCGGCTTGTCAACCAGCAGCACGCCGTTGGTGTTGAAAATCGGCAGCCGGTGTTTTTTGGGGTTATAGCGCATATCGCAAAAATCCGCTTGGGTTTTGAATTCCGCGCGGCGGCGGCGCAAAGCGGCAAGAGAAACAAGCAGGAACCGGCAAGGACCGCAAAGGCGTTTCAAAATCCTCTGGTGATCTCATTTTCGGGCTGCTGTCCTCTCTTTTTCCGCGGTGGGTTGCGCACCCGCGCACAAAATCGATTAACTTGTCAATACTCGTCCGACTTCGGCGAGCAACCGGCTCTCGGCCTCGGCGAAACTCGCGACTTCGAGCGTCGCCCCCGCCGCCATCTGGTGCCCGCCGCCGCCAAAGGCGCGGGCCACCGGGCCGACCGGATAACGCTCATCCTTGCTCCGCAGCGACAGCTTGAACGCGCCGTTGCGGCGATAGACCAATGCGGCGACGGTGACTCCGGCGATTTCCCGCAGGAGATCGATCACCGCTTCGCCGTCGCGCATGTCAAAGTTGTATTTGGCGAATAGCTCATCCGGAATCAGCGCGTATAAGAATCGCCCGTCAAAGGCGCTCTTGACGCAGTTTTGCAGCATTTCGACCTCGAATTGCTGCTGGTTCCGGGATTTGGAGAAAAACGACGCGTTAACCACTTTTTCCCAATCCGCCCCGCATTCGCGGAGCCGGGCGGCGGCGCGCAAGGTCGCCGCGGTGGTGTTGCTGAAGCGGAACGACCCGGTATCGGTGATGATGCCGATCACAAGCCAGGTCGCCGCCCGCGGCGAAATCGTCCAGTCGAGTCGATCGGCGAGGTGGAACACCAGCTCGGCCGAAGCCGCGCATTCGCCGGAAACGCAATTCCACTTGCCTTTGATCGAGTTGTCAATGTGGTGGTCGAGGTTGAAAATCGGCAAGGCCAGATCGGCGGCCGCCACCCCTTCGCCCAGCGCAATCCGCGATTCGCGGGCGGCGTCGAGCACAATCAGCGCGTCGAATCCGGCAAATTCCTCCGGTGCGAGGCGCGTCCGGTATTCGCCGGCGAAAACTTCGAATTTGACCGGAATCTGATCCGGCAGCAGCACGGTGGCCCGGCGGCCGTTGTCGCGCATCAGCTCGGCCAGTCCGAGCGCCGAGCCGAAGGCATCGCCGTCCGGCTTCTCATGGGTCGCGATCAGGACATTCTGCAGCCCGGCAAGCACCCGGGCGGCTTCGGCAAACTCAGGCATCCGATTTCTCCTCATCTTTCGCTTGGTTCAGCATTTCAAGCACTTTGTCGGCCTTGCTCAAGCGTTCGTCGAGCCGGAAATCGAGCACCGGAGTGTGTTTGAAAGCGAGGTCGGCCGCAATTTTGCGCTGGAGCTCGGGGCGGAGCCGCTGCAAATGGCGGATCACCTCGGGCCCCTCGGAGGGACGGCCGCCGAAAACGCTGATATGGACGGTGGCGTTGCGCAAATCCACCGAGGACTTGACCATCGTCACCGAAATCAGCATCGAGCCGGCGCCGGGATAAGGGTTGCGTTCGAGCAGATCAGCGATTTCCCGCTTCAAGAGCTCGTTCACCCGGGTCAGACGATCGACGTTACCCATAAATCCATCCGTCCCGCGTCAAAGCGACGCCTTTTTGAGTTCGATATCATAGACTTCGACCACGTCGCCGGGAACGAAGTCATTGAAGTTGTCGAGCCGGATCCCGCATTCAAGACCGGACTTGACTTCCTTGACATCGTCCTGGAAGCGGCGGAGGCTGACGATTTCGCCGTTGTAGATGAGTTCGTTGTTGCGCCGGACGCGGGCTTTGGCGCCGACCTTGACGGTACCGGATTCGACCCGGCAGCCGCAGATTTTGGGGCCCTTGTTGAGTTCAAAAATCTGCAGAATCTCGGCTTTGCCGAGTTCGCGTTCGCGTTTGTCCGGGGCCAGCTTGCCGGCCAGCGAATCGGTGATGTCCTCAAGCAGTTCATAAATGATGCTGTAGAGCCGGATTTCGACGTTATTGCGCTTGGCCAGCTCGTTGACGCCGGGGTTGACCCGGACGTGGAAGCCGACCACCATCGCCTTGGAAGTGGCGGCCAGCATGATGTCGTTTTCGGTGATCGCTCCGACCGCGTTGGTCAGGACCTGGGCCTTGATCTTCTCGGAGGGGAGTTTTTCGAGCGACTGGGCGATCGCTTCGCCGGAGCCGCGGACATCGGACTTGATGATCACATTGAGCGTGTCGCGCGAGCTGCTGTTAAGCTTGCTAAAAATGTCTTCGGCGGTAACAATCGAACTCACTCCGGACATCGCCCCGCGGCGGTCGGCAATCCGGTTGTCAACTTCCTGCCGGGCAGCCTTTTCGGAAGCGAAAACCGTGAACGAATCGCCCGCGTCGGGAGCGGAGGAGAGCCCGACCACTTTGACCGGAGTACTCGGCCCGGCCGATTTCACCCGCTCGCCGCGGTCATTGACCAGCGAACGGATCTTGCCGCAGGAGACCCCGCAGACGATCACGTCGCCGACGTGAAGCGTGCCGTCGAGCACCATGATGCTGGCGGTGGGTCCGAGGCCCTGTTCGACCTGGGCTTCGAGCACCACCCCGGTGGCGTCGGCTCTGGGGTCGGCGCGCAATTCGAGCATTTCAGCTTCGAGCAGGACGCGTTCAAGCAGTTCGTCCAGGCCCTTGCCGGTTTTGGCCGAAACCCGGATCGCGCCGACGCCTCCGCCCCAGTCTTCGCTGTGGAGACCGTTCTGCTGCATCTGGAGAAGAATTTTTTCGGGATCGGCGTCGGGAAGGTCCATTTTGTTCATCGCGACGATCAAAGGAACCTTGGCGGCGAGGGCGTGATTGAGCGCCTCGACGGTCTGGGCTTTGAACCCCTCAACGGCGGAGACCACCAGAATCGCAATGTCGGTGGTGTTGGCGCCGCGGGCGCGCATGCTGGAAAAGGCTTCGTGGCCGGGGGTGTCGATGAAAGTGATCGATTTATTCTTGAATTTAACCGTCGAAGCACCGATATGCTGGGTGATCTGACCGGCTTCCTTGTCCACCACGTGGGTGTGGCGGACCGCGTCCTGGAGCGAAGTTTTGCCGTGGTCGACGTGTCCGAGGAAGGTCACGATCGGCGGGCGCTCGACCAGCTGGCGGGGCTTCGGCGAATCTTTTTTGGCGGCCGGAGCCGCGGCGGGAGCCGGAGCGTGTTTCTCGGCTTTGACGATTTCGAGTTCAAAACCGTAGTTTTTGCAGAGTTTGCGGGCGTTGGCCTCGGAAACCGGCTGGTTGATGCCGGCGAGCTCGCCGAGCTTGATCAGGTCGCTGATCAGTTCATTTGGTTTGCGGCCGACCGCTTCGGCAAGGTCCTTGACCAGAAGCGCCGGCGAAACCTTGGCGATCCTGCCGTCGGGACCGGCGGCGGGCGCGGCCGGGGCGGCGGCTTCGGTTCTCGGCTTGATTGAGCTTCTGCCTTTGGCGGGAGCGGCGTCCTTGGGGTTCCGCGCCTCGCGGGGAGCGCCCTTGGCGTCCTTGCTTTTGGGCTCCTTAGCGACTTTGACGCCGCTTTTGATCTTGGCCGCGGGCTCGGGAGCATCGTTGCTGAAGAGATCGGCAAAGTATCCCTCCACCAGCTCGATCATATCGGCCGGCACCGCATCGCCCTCAAGTTTGATTCCCTGCCCGGTAAGCTCATCGATAATCAAATGCTGGTCAACATGATATTGCTCGGCAATCGTTTTTACTTTCAACTTTTTCACCATAACGCCTCCACGATTCACTCCGAACACTTCCGGTCCGGCCCTTCTGGCCGTCCGGACCGGGCGGTCGCAACCACCCGCTTCGGAGTCCCCTGTCCGGCGGCGTTACGCGCTTCGGATGACGCACGCGCAGCAACTGCGGACAGGGGCTTGTTGATATTTGCAAATTCTCTTTTTCATTCCTTCAGCGCTTCGCGCGGCTGAGCGAGTGCATCACTTCGGCGACATCGAGACCCTCGATCTCGCTGAGTTCGCTTTCGGAAGCGTCAAGCACCGCTTCTTTGGTCAAATAACCGGCGCGCACCAGTTTGTCGGCATTGCCGGTGGCGATCCGGAGCGTCGAGGCGAGCTCCAGCGCGGTGCGGTTGATCTTCTCATTGATGCCGCCCTCGGTCAGGATGCTGATGTTCCAGCCGACCAGGCGCGAGCAGAGCCGGACGTTCTGCGCCTTTTTGCCGAAAGCAAGCTTGGATTGCTCCTCGGTGACGTGCACGACCAGTTCGTGACGGGCTTCGTTGACCTCGACCGACTGGACGGTGGCAGGCTGAAGCGCGTTGGCGGCGTATTTGCGGATGTCCTCGTCATACGGAATGATGTCGATGCGCTCCATGCCGAGCTCATTGGTCACTTCCTTGACCCGCGCGCCGCGGACGCCGACGCAGGCGCCGACCGCATCGACCCGGGGGTCGCTGCTCTTGACCGCGAGTTTGGTGCGGCTGCCGGCTTCGCGGGCGACGGCCATGATCTTGACCACGCCGTCGCGGATTTCGGATACTTCGCGCTCAAAGAGCCGGATCACGAATTCCGGGCAGCTGCGGGACAGGATCAGGCTCGGTCCGGAACCGGCGGTATCGACCTTGAGCAGAACCGCGTTGATGTGATCTCCGGGCATGTACTGCTCGCCGTGAATTTTGTCACGCGGCCCGAGGATGCCCTCGGCGCGCGGGAATTCGACGATGGTGTTGCCGTTCTCAAAGCGCCGGACGACGCCGTTGATCATCTGGCCGACGCGGTCGGCGTATTCGATCCCGACGGTCTCTTTTTCGGCCTGGCGGAGCTGCTGCATGATCGCCTGTTTGGCGGTCTGGGCGGCGATGCGTCCGAAGTTGCTGGGGGTGACTTCCCAATCGACCACGTCGCCGAGCTGGACTTCCGGGTAGCGTTCCTGAGCGCGCAACAGCAGCAACTGATCGCTGTTCGGATTTTCGCCGACCACTTCGAGCCGGGCCCAGGCCTGGATGTTGCCCGAGACCGGGTCGATTTTGACCTTGAGCTCGCGCGCCGGATGGATGCTCTTGCGGGCGGCGGAGAGGATGGCCGACTCCAGCGCCCGGATCAGAAGCTCCCGGCTGATGCCGCGTTCCTGCTCGATATATTCCAAAATAGTCAGAAGTTCGTTATTCATAGTCCCTCATCCTTTCCGCCGGCTCGACCGGCCTTATTGCCAGTGCCGGATTCCCGATGCTCGTGTCATCAGAAAAAAAAAAGCGGGTCAGGTCGAACGTTCCAACTTCCCACTTCTCCCGGCAACTTCGGTTGTATCTATTCTCAGAGAGTAATATAATGGATATTGACGGATGTTCAAGCAGCCGGTTTTGTTTTTTTACAAGAAAAAAAGTGACAAGGACTTGAAAAAAAACAAATCTGGAGTATTTTTAATGGATCAAATGAGTGTTCAATAAAATTACCGATAGACTGAAGGAAAGAAATCATGGCCAACTCCAAGTCCGCATTGAAGCGTTTGCGCAA
>JBFWIO010000014.1:0-17548 GCA_050255955.1 Victivallaceae bacterium | reverse complement strand
TTTCATCAAACCCGGCCGCCGAAGTGGCCGCCAGGGCAAGGCAGTCCCGTCCGGTTTCCCGATCCGTTCCGTAAATCCCGTAGATCTTCCGGGCCCGGAGAATGCGGTTGTAAAGCAAACAGCCGTAAAAAGCCTTTCGCAAGGTGGTCACCACGCCCTCGCGCAGCAGAAAGAACAACAGCTTTTTCACCGGGTTGCGATAGGTGAACTGAGTGTCCTCGGCGCGTTTCGGCAAAGGCATCGGGGCAAAACTTTTTACCGTCAGAACCATCTCTCCCGGACGCGGCAAAAGATGGGGAACGGCGTATTGCCTGTCGGCAAATTTGAAATGCATGAAAAGTTCCTTGGCTTACGAATTGACAAGCGTGGCGAATTCAGCATGCAGCTTTCGCGCTACGACCTGTTGGGAATAATGATCGGTCACGTACTGGTGATTGCGGGCAATCATATCGTTGCGCAACTTCGAATCCACCAGGATCCGATGCAGCGCTTCAAACAAAGCATCCCGGTCGCCGGCCGGAACCACCAGTCCGTTTTCACCGGCCCGCACCACTTCTCCCAAGGCCCCGACCGGCGTGCACACCACCGGTTTGCCAAGCGAGAGCGCCTCCAGCACCGCCATCGAAAAACCCTCGGAATAACTGGGCAGGACAAAAGCCGTGCAACGCTTCAGCTCCCGGATCTTGTCTTCCTCGCCGATCGGCCCGAGATACTCATAATTCGCCTCGAATTTTCCGGCTATGTGAGTACGGAAGGCGTCTTCCGGAGCCTCCATGACGATTTCCCGTCCGGTGGTCTGTTCGCGAAAGACATTCCGCTCCTTCTCCAGCTTGTACCCGGCAAAAACAAATTTGCACTCCGGGAATTCCTTCAGGATCCGCGGCATTACCGCGAGCAGATCGCAGTAACCTTTGGCGCAGGACAAATGACCCATGAAGAAAAAACGCTGCGGATCATAGTTTCCGGCGTCCGGATTGTTGAATTTCTGCACGTCGATCATATTGTTGATGACTCTGATTCGGCCGGAATCCACCAGTCCTTCGAATTGATCCCGCAACGCTTCGCCCTGAACCAGGGCAAGCGAACAGCGACGGCAGGCAAAACGGATCACCCGCCGGGTCCATCCGGGCATCGCATCATAAACGAACTTGAAATGCCCGGCTCTCATATGGATCACGATTTTTCGCCGGAAGAGCGCGGCGGTCATGATAATCCAGATGTCCTTCAGCAGCCAGCCGTTCTTGGTGGCGGTGACATAATAATAGACGATATCGGGGCGGAAGCCGATGCACCTGGCGACAAGGCGCAACTGGATCAGAAAAAAAGCGCTCAGGGCATGCAGGTCGATACGGCCCTTGCTGGCCATGTCTTTGCGATAGTTGATGTTGAGCAAACGCAAGTCGGCCATCTCCTTCAATGGAGACTCCATCAGCAGCTTGATCGATGTTTCGGGCCCGGAATAGGGCGGCGGATAGGGCCCGACCACCAGAATTTTCATCTGTTTTTTGTGCACAATCGTTAATCTTTCTGCTTTGTTTTGAGTAACCCGTGCTTCAGCCGCCCGACGTTGCATTCAGGAGTGAATTCGCGGAAATATTTCGCTTTCGCAGCGGCTCCGTGCTCGGCAATCAACGCCGGATCGTCCACATATCGGCGCATCGCCGCGGTCAGGCTTGAAAGAGACCCGGCTTTCACCAGATACCCGTTTCGCCCCGGTTCAATGATTTCCAGCGAGGAAGCCGCCATATCGCTGCCGATCAGCGGCATGCCAAGCGATGCTCCCTCGCTTAAAATCATTCCCCACCCGTCAAATCTGGAAGGAAACACCACCACATCCCCGGCCGCATAAACTTTTGCGACCTTGTCGCTCGGACAGCTTCCGAAAAAAAAGACCCGATCGGCGATGCCGAATTGCTCTGCCATTTTCTGATATTTGCCGCCGCTGCGGTCGCGGCCGCACAAAATCAGGGCCCATTCCGTCGTATCAAGAGCGGCAAAGGCCCGCAAAAGCAGATCAATTCCCTTGAGATGATACAAACTGCCCATATAAAGGAACACTTTTTTCCCCTTGGCAAAATCTTTCAATTCCGGGAAAGGTTCATCGTCATGCAACGCTTCGATCGCATAAAATAAATCCGCGCACCGCTCCGGAGCGATGCCGATGCGATGAAAATAATCCCGGGTAAGGCGGCCCGTGCCAAACGCGACTTGTGCATTCCGCTCAATCATCCGTCCGTCTTTTCTTTTCCAGAAGCAATAAAAACGGTTGAGCAGTTTGAACAGTCCGACATGATAATTCACCAGCGCCGCCACTCCGATGCCGCCGCGTTCGGACCAGTGAACCCATTGCACACCGTATTGACTGAGCGTGGCGGCGATGCCGGGAAACGAACACGCCGACAAGAGATGGATCCGCTCCTGCCAGTCTTCCAGCACTTCCGGAATTTGCCGCTCCGGCGCAAAGTCGCGCGGAAGTATTGCTTCATAGTCTTCAAGCGCAATGCTTTTCCAGCCCTCCGCAATCCGATTCTCTCCCGGTTCCCGCAGATATCGAACCTGCAAATCGACTTCGGGGTCAGCACCGAGGCAATGGAAAAACGCCGCCTGGTGATGCGACGGAATATTCATCCAGATGCAAAGTTTATATTTCTTCTTGTCAGCCACGGTATTCCTTCATCAGGGCCTGCGCCATTGTTCCGATTGTAAATTTGGCGGCATATTCGCGACATGCCGCGGCCTTGGACTCATCCCCGCGATGAGACTCATAATGGGCCAGCCTGCGAACCAGTCCGGCTTCGTCTTTGACCACGTCGGCGGGATCGAACTGCATGGCGATTTCGGCCAATCCGCCGCCGTCGGCAAAAACGACCGCCGGTTTGCCGACATTGAGCGCCTCGACGTAAGAAAGCCCGAATGCTTCATTTGCCGAGGGCAAAACGCACAGATCCATTGCCCGGATATAGTCATAGATATTCTGACGGAATCCGGCAAAATGAACCTTCGCTCCAATTTTGAGTTCACCGGTCTGGCGCTCATACTCTTCGCGAAGCGGTCCGTCGCCGACCAGCAGCAGCAATGCGTCATCGCGACCATCGGCAAAAGTCGCAAAGGCCCGGATCAGGCGGTCGATCTTTTTCACCTTGGCAAAACGCGCGACAACCCCGATCACGAATTTCCCGTCAATTCGCCGCCGGGTATCCCCGTCGATTGCGCCGGGCCCGGCCAGCGGCTCCACGCCATTGTAAATGACTGCGCCCGAGGCCATTTTCCGCCCGTAGCGGGAGATGGCGACCTGCTGCGAAAAAGAAGAGTTGAAAATAATCCGATCAACCATGTTACGCAAAAAAAAGCCTTTGATTTTCTGCGCGATCCGGTGGCGCATCGACGGGCAGTTCCCGAAGCCGAACCCGCCGTGTTCCGTAAAAATAATTTTTTTCCCCGTCAAACGCGCCATCAGTCCGACCTGCAGATTGACGGCATGAATGTGAATCACATCGTAACTGCGCATCAACCTGAAGATCCGCCACAGTTTGGATGGCGAACAGTCCCATCCGGTATTCAGATTGCCCCCGAAACGATGAACCTGCAAAGAGTCCAGATACGAAGTCAGCGTACCTTCTCCGCGCATGTAACAAAGGATGTCGCTCTCGACTCCGCAGCGGGAATTCAATTCACTGCAAACCTGTGCGACCAGACGCTCCACCCCGCCGATATCGGCATTGGTCATGACATGCAGAAGTCTCATGCGCAAGTATTCTCCGCCGTTGACTGCTTTCGCATCCGGAGGATTTTCGCCGGCACGCCGCCGACTACGGCAAAATCCGGCACATCCCTGGTAACCACCGCTCCGGCTCCGATAATCACGCCGCTTCCGATCTTCACTCCCGGCATGATCATTGCGCGGTAACCGATCCACACGTCATCGCCGATGGTCACCGGATCGCACGGTTCGGAGCCCTGTTCGATCATCGGAATATCGGTTCTTGCAAAGCTGTGGTTTTGTCCGACCAGAATAACCTGGGGGCCCATCATCACATTTTTTCCGATAACGGCCCTGGTGACGATACAGTCGATCCCGATGCCGGAATTGTCGCCCAATTCAATCTGGCGTCCCGAGCCGATTTCAGCCCCGTGCTCGATATTGACATTCCGGCCGCATTTTTTCAACATCATGCGGGCATTGAGCTCCCGCAGTTTGCGCCACAAGCTGCCGCCGAACCAGCTGGTCGAAGCCGGACAATGGCGCAGCACAAGATAATAAATCAGAAAACCCAGAACTCTCAAGAAAATACCCTCCCGATCTAAAACTTCCTGCCGGTCCGCGACCCCAGACACCGCGCCGGAATGCCGCCGTAAATACCATAATCGACGCTTTCGGTTTTTCGGGTAAACACCGCGTTGGCCGCGATGACGCACCCGTCGGCAATCCGCCCCCCCCGCAAAACGCGTGCGCCGGCGGCGATCCAGACATCGCGGCCGATGACAATCGGTTCGGATACCGGTTCCTGGCGGGCAATGCACTGATCCGCCCCGAGGCCGTGGTCATTATCCCGGAGTGACACAAACTCGGCCAGCAGAGAGTCGTCTCCGATTTCGATATGTTTCGCCGCCCCCAGGACGATATCCTGGGTCAGGTTGACGCGATTGCCGATTCTGAGAACGGCATCCGGACAGATGTCAAAAGCGATTCGCCAGCCGATGGTAACATGGTCGCCAATAACCATATTGCCGTGCGGAATCTGCCTGAAAAGCGGCCACGACTTGCACTTGAGCCCGCGCCCCGCCCGGCAACCGCAAATACGCAGAAAAAACCGCAGAGCGATGCCCAAAAGACGATAATAGATGTTGCAGAGACGGGTCAACATGTTCCCCTTATTTTGAGTAGCACAAACTGGCGAAAATTTTTGTTTGCACACTTCAATATTGCGGCATACCAGGCGAAAAATGCGTTCATGCCGTGACCGGACATCAGTTGCCACGCATGCCCGGCGGCGTCCCGGTAACCGCGCTGTTTCCAATCGGCCGCGCATTTCAGCAGAAAATCGTCGTCCAACCGGTTCGTCCCGGCGTCAGCCGCCAGTTTGTCCAGGGCCTGCCGCAGAAAATGATCGCATTGCCGGTGATGTTCAGGACGGATCAGGTATGTCATCTGTTTTCCGTGCACCCGTCCTTTCGCCAGTGAAACATCCAGTTTGAGTGAAGGACAAGCATGAATCAGGTCAAAGAAAATTTTTACATCCGAAACATAACGCTGTTCGGTATCAAAAGTTCCGACCACGGCAAAAAATTTCTTCGGGATCAGCGCGGCGCAGCCATGAACCGGAGCATTGAATAGAAAATCATGCAGGACATTGCCGCACGATTCCGGACGGCAGGAGCGCCGGAATACGGTTCCGCTTTCGTCAATCAGATCCCAGTTTGAAATGACCGTAAAATCCGGGCCTCCGGCCTGACGCAGGGCTTCAACTTCGGTCGCCAGTTTTTCGGGATAATAGAGGTCATCATGGCTCAGCCAGGAAAAATACTCTCCGGTCATTTCGGCGATGCCGAGATTTAGCGCCGAGGATACTCCCCCGTTGGGCTTGGCAAAGTAGCGGACTTTGCCGCCATATTTTTTGACCACCTCTTCGGTATTGTCTTTGGACCCGTCGTTGACGACAATGACTTCGACGTTGTCATAGGTTTGATTCAATGCGCTGTCAATCGCTTCGGAAACAAAAAGTGCGCCGTTGTAAACCGGAATCACAATTGATATTTTGGGATGAAACGATTCCATGAAACTCATCCTTTCAGTTCAATTCCTCTCCAGCGATTGGAGAGCTTCGTCGTGCCGAGGATCAGTTTCAGCACGCGCCAGGAGGTATTGGCAACCTGGTATTCCGGACAAATCTTCTCGTATTTCCCGCCGTTGGCGGCGAATTCGGCCAGCACCAGCGCAATCGAATCAAGCACGATGTCGGGATCGAGTCCGGTCAGGATGATGGTTCCCGCATCCATCGCTTCGGGACGCTCCAGCGCCTGCCGTATGGTAACTGCCGGAAAGTTCAGAATGCTCGACTCTTCGCTGATCGTTCCGGAATCCGAAATCGCGCATTTCGCATTGAGCTGCAACGCATTGTAGTCAAAAAACCCAAACGGTTTGAGAAACTGTATCCGCGAATCGATGGTAACGTTTTCGAGCGCTTCGATCCGCTTGCGGGTTCGCGGGTGGGTGGAAACCACCACCGGCAGATTGTATTTCTCCGCAATCGCATTCAAAATGGTCAGGATCTTGCGGAGATTGCCCGGGAAATCGACGTTTTCCTCGCGGTGGCAGCTGACGATGAAATACCGGCCGGGCTCCAAGTTCAGCGTGGACAAAATGTCCGAAGCCATGATTTTGGGCATGAACATATTCAGCACTTCGTACATTGGCGAGCCGGTGACGTAGATGTTCCGGTGCGGCAGGCCCTCGGCCAGCAGATGGCGTCGGGAATTCTCGGTATAGACCAAATTGAAGTCGGCGATATGGTCGATGATCCGGCGGTTGATCTCTTCGGGGACATTGAGGTCGTATGAACGGTTGCCGGCCTCCATGTGGTAGATCGGAATTTTCATCCGCTTGGCCATGATGCCGGCGATCGCCGCATTGGTGTCGCCGAGGATCAGCACCGCGTCGGGTTTCTCGGCCAGGAAGACCTCTTCGACCTTGATCAGCGTTTCGCCGAGGACATGGCCGAGGCTTGAGGTGTCAACGCCGAGATAATAGTCGGGTTTGCGCAACTCAAGTTCGTCGAAGAATACCTGGTTGAGTTCGTAATCATAGTTCTGGCCGGTGTGGATCATCTTGTGATCGACGTGCTGTTCCAGCAGCTTGATGACCGCGGCGAGCCGGATGATTTCCGGCCGGGTTCCGACGATCGAGATGACTTTGAGCTTTGACTTTTCCATGAATTAAACCTCTTCAAAAAACGTGTCGGGATCGGCCGGATCGTAAAACTCGTTGATCCAGAAAATCGTATACAAATCATCGGAGCCGGTGTTGGTGATATTGTGGGTATGCCACACCGGCATATCGACGAAGCCAGGACGGTCGCCGTCCAGGTCAAAGGTGATTTTTTCAGCGGTGCCGACTTTGCGCAACTCGATTCGCGCTTTGCCCCTGATCACCGCGAAACGTTCGATTTTGCGGGTGTGAAAGTGATTCCCGCGGGTAATTCCAGGCCGGGTGGTGGAAAAGGAAATCTGGCCGCCGATCCGGTCAAGCTTGACGGTTTCGACGAAAATCCCGCGCGCGTCCTCGTTCTTTTTGAGCATGAAAGGGTAGAAATCGCGGTAGTCGATATAACCGCAAAAGGTGTTGAAAAGCTGGATCGCGAAACGGTCCGGCAGTTCCGGGATGATCCCCTGCTCGAAGTAAAGCTTCTTGAATCCGACCAGCGTCTCCAGCAGTTCGGAGACTTTCTTCTCCATGGTGAAGGGCACCGGCCGCAAATCAGCGCATTCGCCGCCCCGGATGATGTCGATGAATTCACGGCAGAGGTCGCCGACGTAGATCAGCCGGATCGAGCCGTCCTGGAGAATTTCCGGCGTCTCACCGTGGGTCAGTTTGTAACAGAAGGTCGCCACCACCGAATTGTAGTTGGGCCGCCCGAAAGGCCCGAAGACGTTCGGAATCACGCAGCCGGTGAATTTGCCGCCGTTGCGCACGGCCCACTCGGCCAGCAGCCGGCGGCCTTCGCGTTTGCTGTTGCCGTAGAGGTTGTCGCGCTCTTCCTGAGTCGAACTCGAAAAGAGCACGTGGGGGGTCGCCTTCTCCGCTTCCATCGCCGCGATCAACTGCCGGACCAGCCGGATGTTGGTGTCGTAAATCACCTGCGGGTCGGGGTCACGGTTCATTGCCGCCAGATGGACGATCACATCGCAACGCCGGACGAAATCGCGCAACGCCGCCTCGTCGGCGAAAAAATCGTCCGCAAAAGGAACCCGCTCGAATTCCCCGCCGCAAGTCCCCAGCAGATGATAAAGATGGGTTCCGACGAACCCCGCCTGTCCGGTAATGCCGATTCTGATCATCGTCAATGGTCTTTCCGTTTCAGCAGCCGCCCGTGAGCCCGAGGTCTTCGCGAATCAGCCGGAGCTTCAGCAGCAGCTTTTTCATGCCCTCGACGTCGAGCCGGGTGGTATTGTGGGAGTTGTAGGTATCGACTTCGCGGATCCGGCCCGAACCTTCACTGAAATATTTGTTGTAGTTGAGGTCGCGCGTGTCGCAGGGGATCCGGTAATAGTCGCCCATGTCTTCGGATTTCGCCATCTCTTCGCGGGTGACCAGCGTTTCATAGAGTTTTTCACCGTGGCGGGTGCCGATCACCTTGAGCTCGGTGTCGGTATGAAAAAGCTCCTTCAGCGCCTGCGCCAGGCTCGGCAGCGTGGCGGCGGGCGCTTTCTGGACGAAGAGGTCGCCGTTTTCGCCGTGCTTCCAGGCGTAGATCACCAGATCGACCGCATCGTCGAGGGTCATCATGAAGCGGGTCATTTCGGGATCGGTGACGGTGATCGGCCGGCCGGCTTTGATCTGCTCGATCCAGAGCGGAATTACCGACCCGCGCGAGGCCATCACGTTGCCGTAGCGGGTACAGCAGATCGTGGTTTTGGCATTCTTCCCGAGGGCGCGGCCGCGGGCGATGGCGACTTTCTCCATCATCGCTTTGGAAATACCCATCGCATTGATCGGATACGCGGCTTTGTCGGTGGAGAGGACGACCACGTTCTTGACCTGATGCGCGACTGCGGATTCGATGACGTTGTTGGCGCCGAGCACATTGGTCTGGACCGCCTGGAGCGGAAAAAATTCGCAGCTGGGAACCTGCTTCAGGGCAGCCGCGTGGAAGATGTAGTCGACGCCTTCCATCGCGCCGTCAACGCTCTGCCGGTCGCGAACGTCGCCGATATAAAACTTGACCTTGGGATTCTGCAATTCATGCCGCATATCATCCTGTTTTTTCTCATCCCGGCTGAATATCCGAACTTCGCGAATGTCAGAATCCAGGAAACGGCGCAACACCGCATTGCCGAAAGAACCGGTTCCGCCAGTAATTAACAGCACTTTGTCCTTAAACATGACAAGATATCTCCTGCTTCGTTATTTTCAATTTCTTGCAATTCCGATTATTTTCCGCCCATGTTCCCGCAACGTCACAAAATCAAGCCCGGTTTGCTTCATCAACAACATCAGACAGCCGATCCCGGTTGAAATCAGGATCAGCAATCGTAAACTCCAGAGCATCACCTCCGGATAATCGAGAAAACGAATTCCGAATGCCAGCCCCAGAACAGCCAATCCGGCCAGCACACCCCCCAGCTCGGTTCGGCCAAAGGACAATCCGGTCCGCCAGTAGACGGTCAAGCTGACGAAAACAAGATAGAACGCACACATCACGCCATACCCGATCACCGCTCCGGGAACCCCCCACAACCGCACGCCGAAATACACTGCCAGAACATAAATTAGCGACGGGATTATTTCCGACATCATGTACCATTTCCCTTCGCCGGTGGCCAAAAAAACGAAACCCAGCGGCCAGGACATGCAACGCAACAATCCTCCGAACATAAAAAGCTGCAGCAGCAGTATTGCCGGCGAAAAGCTCGCGGAAAAGAAGATGCGGATCAGCAGCGGTGCGAAAATCAACATCCCGAGCAAGCCGGGAAGAACCAGCAACAGCGAAACACGCGTCTGTTCGCGAACGATTTTCGACATTCCCGCTTTATTTTTGCTCACTTCAGCCAACCGGGGAAAATAATCCGTTCCCATCGCACTGAGCACAAAGTTGATCAGCATCCCTGAAAGCCCGAACGCCGATTGGTACAAGCCGCTGCTTTCCATATTGACTTCACGGCTGATCAGAATCAAAATCAGATAGTTGGCCAGCAGACTGAAAACCCCGGCGACCGAAAAACTCACGCCGAGGCGAAGCATTTCCCATATATCCCGCCGGAATTCATTTGCGGTCAGTTTGATTTTGCGAATCGCCAGTTTTCGGACATAATGATGAGAAATCAGGACCCCGATCAGGGCCCCGAGCACGAGACTGATCGCAATCCCGTTGATGCCGAGCAAATAGTAACATGGAATGGCGACCAGCGTGCTGCCGATGGCGATGCCGATATTGATTTTTGCGAGTTGTCCGATCTGGCGCATCCCCTGGAGAAGTCCCTGCTGGCCCGCGGACAATACATTCAAGGCGACCGCAACCCCGAGCAAGGCCACCATCCAGGCATAGCTGCCATTGGCAAAAGAGATGCGCGACAAGGGGTAACAGAAAAGCACCATCAAAGTCAATCCGAGCACGGAAGTGATGCCGATCGCCATTCGATAGCTGGCGACAATCTTCGCCAATTGCTCCGGATCGTTTCCGCTGCTTTTCTCGGCGATAACCTTGACTCCGCTGCAATTGAGGCCAAACCCGGACAGGGTGGAGAGCAATCCGTCCAGACCGTTGCAAATGCCCAATATACCCATTCCGGCCGGTCCGATTAATACCGCGGCGAATTTGGTTCGCACCATTCCAATCAGGACTTTCAGAATGGTAGCGCTTCCGATGATCGAAGATGACTTCAATATCTGCCGCGACGATCGACACTTTTCCATGTCCGCAATACTCCTGCTCGCATTCAGCCTTCAACACCGCAAAGATCATCGGGTGCCGAAGTGCCGAACTCTATGCGACTACTGTTTTCAAATTGTGAAAATACCAATCGCATGCCTTTTTCAAGCCGTCACGGAGTCCGAATTCAGGCGCATATCCAAGCAACTTGCGTGCTTTATCGATGGAGGCAAGGCTATGGGGGATGTCTCCGGCCCGGCCGGGACCGTACTGCGGTTCGATGGATCCGATTTTCGGGTCGAATCGAGACAAGTTCTCGCGCAACAGGAAAAAAAGTTCATTAAGCGTCGTCTGCTCGCCGAAAGCGACATTGTAAACTTGATTGACCGCCTCCGGGCAGTCGGCCAGCAGAGCAAGCTGATTGGCCTGAACCACATTCTCAACATACGTGAAGTCACGTGAAAAACTGCCGTTGCCGTTGATCAGCGGGCGCTCATACTTCATCAGGCTCATCACAAATTTCGGAATTACTGCCGCATACGCCCCAAAGGGATCCTGCCGCCGGCCGAAAACATTGAAATAGCGGAGTCCGACCGTTTCAATTCCGTAAATATGGCTGAAGTTTTCTGCAAACAATTCGTTGGCATATTTCGTGATGGCATACGGAGAAAGCGGCTTGCCGATTTGATCTTCCACCTTTGGCAGCGCCGCACTGTCGCCGTAGGTGGAGGAGCTGGCGGCGTAGACGAAACGTTTGACTTTGGCTTCCTGTGCGGCAAAAAGCATGTTGACGAAACCGGTAATATTGACTTCGGTGGTCGTCATCGGATCCTTGATTGAACGCGGCACCGAACCGAGCGCGGCTTCATGCAGCACGTATTCGACCCCGGCGACCGCCTTGCGGCACATCGCCATGTCCCGGATGTCACCTTCGATCAGGGAAAATGCCGGATTGGCGAGAAAGGGGGCGAGATTCTCCCGCTTGCCGGTCATAAAATTATCCAGAACAACTACTTCGTTGTTTTGACCGAGCAAGGCTTCCACCAGATTGGAGCCGATAAAACCGGCGCCTCCGGTAACCAGAATCCTTGAATTTTCAATTTTTTTCATGATTTTTTCCGAATAATTTTTCCCGGTAAACTTCCGCGGCGAATCTGAAACAACGCAACTGCCGTTTGAACCGGCTGGGTTGGCAGAGCAGGCGGAAAAACCACTCCAGTCCGAGTCTCTGCCAGAACTGCGGCGCCCGTTTGACGGTTCCGACGATGGTGTCGAGGGTCCCGCCGATTCCCTGGCAGATTTTGACCGAAGTCAATTGCGCGGCATGGTCACTCATCCATTTCTCCTGCCGCGGGCTTCCCATGGCGACAAACAAAATATCGGCCCGGGATTCATTGATCGCCCGGATCAAGCCGTCCATTTCGGCCGGTTTGACGAATCCGTTGGCACGCCCGGCTATCACGATGTCCGGATAAGTTTGCCGGAGGATTTCACAGGATTCCCGATTGACCTCTTCGCTTGCGCCATAGATGAAAATCCGGTACCCGTACTGAGGCGCTTCCCGGCAGATATTCTGCATCAGATCAGCTCCGGGGCAACGCGAGACTTTGACGCCGAAAAGGATACGCAGCGCCTTGACCATGCCGATGCCGTCCGGAATCAGCAAGGCGGCGCGTTCAAAAAAATCCTTGAGGAAAACATCCTGACGCAGCACAAAAACTTTTTCCGGATTGACCGCCAGGATAAATCCCGGCGAAGTGCGGGTGCGGACGGCCTCCCGGACATATTCAAGCGCTTCAGTCATGCCGACCGCATCAACCGGAGTGCCAAGAACTCTATAACGCAAGAGATCCATTACAGTCTCCCGTCAACCATGTTTCGCGGGATGAACCCCTTGAGGTCGTATATGACCGCATCTGAAGTCACGTATTTCTGCAAATCCAGCCCGGCGAATTCGCGGTGCGCCACCGCGCCGACGACCGCGTCGTAATCCTTTGCGATTTTGCTCAAATCCCTGAAACTGACGACATCGTATTCGTGCTTGACGTCCTCCGGTTCGGCCCAGGGGTCGTAGACATCGACTTGGCAGCCGAAGTCTTTCAGGCCGCGGATCACATCGACCGCGCGCGAGTTGCGGATGTCGGGGCAGTTTTCCTTGAAGGTGATTCCGAGCTGAAGAACTTTTGCGCCGAGGATCTTGTGACCCTTGCGGATCATCAGTTTGACGACTTCCTCGGCGGCGTAGCGGCCCATGCCGTCGTTGATCCGGCGTCCGGCGAGAATCACTTCGGGGTGGTAGCCGAGCTCGATCGCCTTCTGCGTGAGATAATAGGGATCGACCCCGATGCAGTGGCCGCCGACCAGACCGGGCTTGAACTTGAGGAAATTCCACTTGGTCCCGGCGGCTTCAAGCACTTCGGCGGTGTCGATGCCGATCAGATTGAAAATCTTGGCCAGTTCGTTCACAAAGGCGATGTTGAGGTCGCGTTGCGAATTCTCGATCACCTTGGCGGCTTCGGCGACCCTGAGCGAACTCGCCCGGAAAGTGCCGGCGCTGAGGATGCTGCTGTAGAGCGCGTCGACCGCGTCGAGCGTTTCCGATGTGGAGCCGGAGACGATTTTGAGGATTTTGGTCAGCGTATGCTCTTTGTCGCCGGGGTTGATCCGTTCGGGGCTGTAGCCGCAGAAAAAATCGGTGTTGAACTTGAGGCCGCTCCACTTTTCCAGCACCGGCACGCATTGCTCCTCGGTGCATCCCGGAAAGACGGTGCTTTCGTAGATCACGATCGCGCCTTTTTTCAACACTTTCCCGACGGTTTCGCTGGCGCGGTAGAGCGGAGTGAGGTCGGGATTGTTGTATTTATCCACCGGCGTCGGCACGGTGACAATAAAAATATCGATGTCGCGGAGATCATCGATAGTATCGGTAAATTTAAGATGTCGGGCTTCGCGCAGCTGTTCCGGCGAGGTCTCAAGCGTCGAATCGATTCCCTGACGCAGTTCCGCAAGGCGGTGTTTTTTGACATCGAACCCGGTTACGGCATATTTCTTGCCGAACTCAACCGCCAGAGGCAACCCGACATAGCCAAGACCGACGATTGCCAGCTTCACATCACCGTTTCTGATTGTCCGCACCATTTTTTACCCGCATGGTTAAATTGAACTACAAAGTCGCTTTCAGGAATCTTGCCGGTCACCCGCAAGGTCTGCATATCCACCTCGCCGGCAGCGATTTCTGGCGATAACGCCCGGAGGATGCCCCGCCGTCCGCCCGGCCGTGTGAACCCAATCCATTTTCGGATCACTTCGGAAATTCCACCCAAAACCGTTACATTGGATACTGCCAAAGCAAAGTCGCCGCCTGAAACATTTCCGGACGAAATGCCCTGTATATATTCGCATCCCATCGTTTTCCAGTTTATGCGGCAACGATTAACAAAATAATAATATACAGCAATTTGCTTGATTTTTCAAATCTGCTTAAGAAAATTAAACTTTCCCGCGGCATAATCAGCGCAATCGTGAAATCCGTTTCCGCACTGCGATCCGAACAGAGCCGGGCCGCATCGGCATTGATTCAGCGACTCTTATACTCCAGGATCGTTTTGGCAATTCCGGTTTCGAGCGTGATCCCCGGCTCCCATCCGAGGGCGCGGGCGCGAGAACTGTCGAGAAGTTTCCGGTACATGCCGTCGGGGCGGGTGGTATCCCAGTTGATCCTGCCGCGATAGCCGGCGGCGGCGGCGATGGTCTCGGCCAGTTCTTTGATGGTGATGTCGCTGCCGTAGCCGATGTTGAGCACCTCCGGCTCTTCGCGATTCGCCATGAAGTGAAAGACCGCGCAGGCGACGTCGTCAACGTGAAGGAATTCGCGCATCGGCGCGCCGCTGCCCCAGAGCGTCACCTCAGGCGCGCGGTCGCGCGCCGCTTCGACGAAGCGCCGGATGAAAGCGGGAAAAACGTGGCTGTGTTCGGGGTGATAATTATCGTTGGTGCCGTAGAGGTTGCACGGCATCAGGCTGATCGTTTTGAAGCCGTACTGGCGGGTCAGATATAGACAAAGCTTGTAGCCGGAGATTTTCGCCAGCGCGTAGCCTTCATTGGTCGGTTCCAGCGGGCCGGTGAGGAGGTATTCCTCCTTGATCGGCTGCGGAGACTCGGCCGGATAGATACAGCTGGAGCCGAGAAAGCAGAGTTTTTTGACCCCGTTGCGGTAAGCCGACCAGATCACATTGTTCTGGATTTCGAGATTCTCGGTGAGAAACTCCGCCATGTAAGTCCGGTTGGCGATGATCCCGCCGACCTTGGCGGCGGCGAGGATCACGTATTCGGGTTTTTCCGCGGCGAAGAAGGCTTCGACCGCCTTTTTGTCGGTGAGGTCGAGTTCATTGCGGGTTTTGACCACGAGATTGGTGTAGCCCTCGGCCTGATATTTGCGGAAACACGCGCTGCCGACCATGCCGCGGTGGCCGGCAATGAAGATTCTGGCATCCTTGGGAATCAAAACCCCACCTCGTAATTCGGATTGTCCAGCAAGCGCAGATCGCCGTCGGTCATGATGTTGACCAGTTCCGCAAACTTGACCTCAGGTTCCCAGCCGAGCCGGCGTTTGGCTTTGGCCGGATTGCCGAGGAGCTGTTCGACTTCGGCCGGGCGGAAGTAGCGGGGGTCGATTTTCACCACCGCTTTGCCGGTGCTGCTGTCGATGCCGACTTCATCGACGCCGTGACCGCGCCACTCGATTTTGCGGCCGACGCGTTCAAAGGATTTTTCGATGAATTCACGCACCGTGTGCATTTCGCCGGTGGCGACCACGTAGTCGTCGGGCTGATCCTGCTGGAGCATCATCCACATCATTTTGACGTAGTCGGGAGCGTAACCCCAGTCGCGTTTGGCATCGATGTTGCCCATGTAAAAACAGTCCTGGAGCCCGCGATGAATCCGCGCCACCGCCATGGTGATTTTGCGGGTGACAAAGGTCTCGCCGCGGCGGGGGGATTCGTGGTTGAAGAGGATGCCGTTCGACGCGTGGAGGTTGTAGGCCTCGCGGTAATTTTTGGTGATCCAGAACCCGTACAGTTTTGCCACCGCGTAGGGGCTGCGGGGGTGGAAGGGGGTGGTTTCAGTCTGCGGCACTTCCATGACTTTGCCGTAAAGTTCGGAAGTCGATGCCTGATAGAAGCGGGCGGCGACGCCGGTTTCGCGAATCGCGTCGAGCAAACGCAACACCGCCAGCGCGTCGGCGTCGGCGGTGTATTCGGGAACTTCAAACGATACCTTGACGTGGCTTTGCGCGCCGAGGTTGTAGATTTCCGACGGATTGATTTTCTCGATCAGCCGGTTGAGGTTGCTGGAGTCGGTCAGGTCGCCGTAGTGAAGGAACAACTTGACGTCGTCGAAGTGCGGATCTTTGTAGAGGTGATCGATTCGGCCGGTATTGAATGAACTTGCGCGGCGGATGATCCCGTGGACTTCGTATCCCTCTTGTAGCAGGAGCTCTGTCAAATACGAGCCGTCCTGTCCGGTGATGCCCGTGATGAGTGCTTTTTTCAACGTCTGTTGCCTTCTGTTGTTTTTTGTACTGTCAAGAATTGGTTGCTTTCGGTCTTCATGATTGCGGTTGCGTTCTGCGTCCGTCCGATGCTTTGCCGACGAAAAACTCTTCGATGAGGCCGACGATCCGGCGAATATCCTCTGCGGCCAGATCGTAGTAACACGGCAGGCGCAGCAGCTTCGCGCTGATTTCCCCGGTTCGCGGCAGCGGCCCGGCGGTTCTGGCAAAGCGCTTCCCGGCCGGGGAGTCGTGGAGCGGCACATAGTGGAAAACCGGTTCCACCTGATGCGCTTTGAGCCAGTCGATCAGCTCCGTCCGCTCCTCAAGACCGGCCGGCAAAATATAATACATGTGGGCGTTGTGAACGCATTCCGGCGGCGAAAACGGCCGTTTCAGCAGCCCGGCTTGCTCCAGCGGCGCAAGCAATTCGTGATAGGTCCGCCAGATCGCCATCCGCCGCCGGGTGATGGCGGCCGACTCCTCCAGCTGGGCGTAGAGAAACGCCGCGATGATTTCGCTCGGCAGATAACTCGACCCGATGTCCACCCAGGTGTATTTATCGACCGCCCCCCGGAAAAACTGACTCCGGTTGGTTCCTTTTTCGAGAATGATATCCGCCCGTTCGAGAAAGCGTTCGTTGTTGACCACCAGGGCGCCGCCTTCGCCGGAGATGAAATTCTTGGTCTCGTGAAAGCTGTAACAGCCGAGGTCGCCGATCGTGCCGAGATAGCGGTCGCGGTAGGTGGCGCAGACGCCCTGGGCGGCATCCTCGACCACCAGCAAATGGTGCCGGCGGGCGATATCCATAATGGCATCCATGTCGCAGCCGACCCCGGCGTAATGAACCGCCGCAATCACTTTGGTTCTGGGGGTGATCGCCGCTTCAATCAAGGCCTCGTCGAGGTTCATCGTGTCCGGCCGGATATCGACGAACACCGGCGTTGCACCGCGCAGGACAAAGGCGTTGGCGGTCGAGACAAAGGTGTAACTCGGCATGATCACTTCGTCGCCGGGGCCGACGCCGGTCAGGATCGCGGCCATTTCCAGCGCGGCGGTGCAGGAGTGGGTCAGCATCGCCTTGCGGGCGTTGAACCGTTCTTCGAGCCAGTGGTTGCATTTGCGGGTGAATTCGCCGTTCCCGGCCAGCTGGCCGTTGTTGACCGCCTGTGAAATGTAGTCAAATTCCCGGCCGACGATAAACGGTTTGTTGAACGGAATCTCCGGCTTGCTCATGATGGATACCTGTGAATTCAATTGCCGGCGACGGCGGGTTGCGGACGGTTACAGTCTCCCGTCAACCATGTTTCGCGGGATGAACCCCTTGAGGTCGTATATGACCGCATCTGAAGTCACGTATTTCTGCAAATCCAGCCCGGCGAATTCGCGGTGCGCCACCGCGCCGACGACC